>JADGPC010000259.1 GCA_017882645.1 Streptosporangiales bacterium
ACCCGACAGCGGCGCACCCGACCGGGCCTGATCCGACAGGGCCTGATCCGACCGGGCCGGATCCGACAGGGCTGGATCCGACAGGGCCGCGCCCGACAGCGCCGCGCGCGCCTCGGCCGCGGCCGACCACAGGCTGTCCTCCAGGTCAGCCGAGACCGCCAGATCACCGGTCCCGTGCTCGGCAGCGGAGCCGGGACCGGCAGTCTCCCAGCCGGCCTGCGGCAGCTGCGCCCGGCCGCCGAAGCCGCTCTCGACTCCGGCATCAGTGTCCGGGCCGGCCACGGTGATGGCATGAGGCAGCAGGACGATCGCCCCCAGGCCGCCATATGGCGACGACCGCAGCGTGATCCTCACCTCGTGCCGCGACGCCAGCCGGGCGATCACGAAGAAGCCCATCCGGTCGCTGTCGGCGAGGTCGAACGGGGGCGGGTTCGCCAGCCGCTGGTTCGCCGCCGCCATGTCCTGCTCGGTCATGCCCAGGCCGCGGTCCTCGACCTCCACCACCACGCCGTTGGCCACCCGCTCGGCCCTGACGGTGACCTCGGTGCCGACCGGAGAGTTAGTGGTGGCGTTCTCGATCAGCTCGGCGAGCAGGTGGATCACGTCGGCCACGGCGGAGCCGACCACCGCGTCACCTGATCGCGTGATCACGCTGACCCTGGTGAAGTCCTCGACCTCGGCGACCGCGGCGCGCAGCACGTCGACGACCGGCACCGGCTGGTTCCAGCCGCGCCCCGGCGCCTCGCCGGACAGGATGATCAGGCCCTCGGCGTGCCGGCGCATGCGCGTGGTCAGGTGGTCGAGCTGGAACAGCTCTTCGAGCGTGCCAGGGTCCGTCGAGCTGCGTTCCATCTGGTCGAGCAGCGCCAGCTGACGGTGCAGCAGGGTCTGGCTGCGCCAGGCGAGATTGCGGAAGACCTGGGCGACGCCCTGGCGGAGCCTGGCCTGCCCGACCGCCGCCTCCACCGCGGTGTGCTGCACGGACGAGAACGCCTCGGCGACCTTAGCGATCTCCGCGATCCGCGCGGCGACCGGCGGCGCGGCCTGGGCCGAGGCGTCGACATCCTCGCCGTGGCTCAGCTGCTCGACAATCCGCGGCAGCCGCTCGGTAGCCAGGTCGAGGGCGGAACGCTGCAGCCCGGTCAGCTCACGGCTGATCCGCCGGCCGAATCTGACCATCAGGAACACCGATAGTGCGACGGCGACGAGCCCGAGGCCTCCCGCGAGCACGACTTCGAGCAGCAGCCGGTCGCCCTCCTGGGTCCCGCTCCTGGCCAGCACGACGCGATCGTGCTGCTCGGCGCCGTTGAAGCCGGCTAGCAACGAGAAGCTGGTCGTGTTCCACTCGGCCGCGCTGACCGGGATCGGGCCGCCCTGCCCGATGCTGGCGATCACCCGGTCCTCCACGGCCGAGAACCGCTTGTAAGCCGGCGAGGTGAGGATGCCCTGATATCCGGCCGCCAGGTTCGGGTTCAGCTGCTTCAGCGCATCACCCATCAGCAGCCGCTGGTCTGCGACAGTCCGGGCGAACAGCAGGCGCTCGCCCTTGCTCATCTGGCCGTGCGCCGCGAGCGCCCCGTTGATCAGGGTCACCTCGCGGTCGGCCATCTCCAGCGCGCGGCCGGCCTGCAGGCTGGCTGCCGCCTGCTGGTACAGCGGGACGTCGTTGACCACGATCAGCCGGCTGTACAGCCGGAACTGAGCGTCGATCACCGCGTTGTAGGCCTCGAAGGCCGCCAGCGCGCTCAGCCGCCCCGCGTCGATCTTGGCCCGGATGCCGTTCAGCCGGCCTAGTGCCGCGTCGAAGCTCGCCAGCGCCGGCCGAGCCGAGCCGAGCATGCCGGGACTAGATCTGATTCCCTTCTGGAAACTGGCGACGGCGGCGTTGGTCGCCTGACGCTGGGTCAGCACCGATCCGGTGATGGCCTTGCGGCCGCTGCTCAGCCAGACAAAGGACGCCGAGCGCTCCTGCGCGAGATCGAGGCCCAGGTTCTGGGCCGCCCCGCCGTAGAGCCGGTTCTCGGTGGTGAAGTTGTGCTCGTGCAGCGCGTTGAGCAGCGTGACGCTGGCGGCGAACCCCCACAGCGCGAGCAGCGAGACCAGGGGGACGACGAAGAGCAGCGCGAGCAGCGCGCGGATAGAGCGCCTGCGCGGCGGACGTGAACCCGACCGCATAACACTGCCCTCATGACGCGGCCCTCATGACATTGCCCTTCATTGGCCTGCTCACTCCGAATCACTCGTGCGGTCTCGGTTCACTGCGTCGCTGGTCGCTGGAGCGAATACGAGCGGAAGGCGGTCGAGGCCGATCAGCGCGGCCGGCCAGTCCGCCTCCGTTCCGGCTCCCAGTGCCAGCTCGTAGTCGGGGATCCTGCGGTGCCATTCCTCCAGGGCAATCCGCATCTCCAGCCGGGCCAGGTGCGCGCCCAGACATCCGTGCGGGCCGGCGCCGAACGCGAGATGGCCTTCCTGGCGGCGGAAATCCACCACATCGGGATCCTCGTGCCCGGCCGGATCCCGGTTCGCGGCCCCGGTACTCGTACAGGTCGGCGGCCAGGGCGATGGAGGAGTCTGACCGCGGCTCGGCACCGCTGATCCCCACCGCCCCGAGAACCGCTTCCTTCCAGGCGATCAGCCGGTCACGATCTTCCTGCGGCAGGCCGAACAGGGTCGGGAAGACCTGCGCGGGCAGCGGGATCGCGAAGTCCGCGACCAGGTCGCACTGGCCGCGTTCGACGAAGCCGTCGATCAGGCCAGCGGCCAGGGAGCGCACCTCGGGCAGCCAGCGCGCCGTACCGCGGGCGCCGAAGAACGGCCGGAGGAGCTGCCGGTACCTGGTGTGCTCGGGCGGATCGGAGGCCACGGGCACGATGGGGAAGGGACTGCCGAGCGAGTCGAAAGCCCGCTTCGATGAGAACAGGTCGGGATGGCGCAGGACATAAGAGACGGCCTCGGCATCGGAGACCAGATACGCGCCGTGGGCATCGCGGACAACCGGCCCGGCATCGCGGACGATCTGGTAGGCGGCGCTGCGGCTCTGCGCCAGCGGCAGTTCTTCCACGTGCAGCATTCCGCCGCGCAGCGGATTCTCGCGCTGCGAACTGTCACGCGGCGGATTGTCGCGCTGCAGCCCATCGGCCGGTATCCCGGCCGATGAGGGCCGTCCGTCTCTGCCCATTTCGCCTGTTTCTCTGTCCGTCGCGTGGTACGCGTACGCTCCGGCGGCTGCCTGGCCAGCGACTGCCCGGCCCGCGCGGTCGCTATTCGGCAGATTGTCACCCGAAATAGCAGGTTATATATCAGAAGATGGTTCGAAGATTAACACTGCATAGATCGTTCTGTAGTGATTTAGCTTGAGAAGCGCCGCGCTGGCGGCCGCGGGCATGCGGCTCTCGGCCTGGTGCGCCCTCTAAGCCGCGTCACGGGCCGTGCCGGAACACCTCGCCCGTACTCTGGTTCGGAGTCCTCATTAAATCGGAGTTCCTTATGCATAGCTCGGCCACGACGGCGGTCCCGGCCGATATAGGCGCGGCGATCCGCTCGGCGAAGGCTCAGCTGCGGGCGAGAATTGGTGCTGCCAGAGCCGTCATTGCCGAGGTAGAAGAGTCGATGCGAGCCGAGGTCGCCTCGGTCGTTGCCGCCAGCGCGGCCGGCCGGCCAGTGTGGCCCGTCGTCGACTTCAGCGACGTCGCGGCAGGCACCGTGCCCGGTGAGGCTGTCGAGGCGATCCGCGCGCGCGGATGCGTGGTCGTCAGGGAGACGTTCCCGCGCAGCCAGGCCGAGGCATGGGATGCCGAGCTGGCCAGGTACACGGAGGAGAACCGGTTCGCCGAGACGTACCAGGCCGTCGACGACGGGGTGTTCGGCGGGCTCGCGGCCGGCCGGCCGTCGATCTACCCGATCTACTGGTCGCTGCCGCAGATGCAGGCGCGGCAGGACGACCGGATGACCGCGGTACGGCGGTTCCTGAACAGCTTCTGGCGGCACGAATCGCAGGGCCGAGTCTGGTTCGACCCGGACCGCGACACCGGCTACCCCGACCGGGTTCGCCGGCGGGCACCGGGAGCGAACTCCGGCGGGCTGTCCCCGCACACCGATTCTGGCTCGGTAGAGCGGTGGCTGCTCCCGGCGTACCAGAGCGTTTTCCGGCACGTGTACTCCGGCAACTGGAGCGAGTACGACCCGTGGGACGGCGCTTACCGCACCGAGGTGCAGGAGTTCCCGTCGACCGTGATGTGCTCGGCCTTCCGCAGCTTCCAGGGCTGGACCGCGCTCTCGGACATGGCACCGGACCAGGGCGTGCTGCACACGGTGCCGATCCCCGGCGCGATGGCCTACCTGCTGCTGCGCGCCCTGCAGGACGATGTCGCCGATGACGACCTGTGCGGTGCCGTCAACGGCCAGGCGCTGGCCGTCACCGGCCGGCATCACGGCGTGCTGCTGCCGGCCCTGACGCCGATTCCGGGCGTCGGACCCGGCGACACCGTGTGGTGGCACGCCGACCTGATCCACTCCGTCGGCGCGGTCACCGGCCAGCGCGGCTGGGCCAACGTCATGTACATCCCGGCCGCGCCGTACTGCGAGAAGAACGCCGCCTACGCGCTGGCCTGCGGCCAGGCGTTCCTGACCGGGGCCAGCCCCGGTGACTTCGCGGCCGAGGACTACGAGACCGGGTGGACGGGCCGCGCGAGCGTCGATGACCTGAGCGCGACGGGGCTGAAGCAGCTCGGCCTCGAGCCCTGGTAGCTCGTCCGGTCAGCTCGCAGGCCGCAGGAACATCATGGCCAGCTCGGTGAAGGCGGCTGGCGTGCAGGAGCCTTGCCCTGACGTTGGCCGCAGCTCGATGCCGGACGTCAGGCAGGACCCGGGGCGCTGGCAATCCCGAGCTAATTCCGGAGTCGGCGGGACAACGAGCACTTCTGCCCGGGACCTCCTGTGCGGATGCTCAGGTCACGGAACCGACGACTGAAGGAGATCCCGATGGACGTAGACAGAACTGTCAAGGCCCGCGCGGACGAACCGCTGGGCTTTCTGGGGCATCGGTGCCGGGGTGCTCGGCGTCGTTGCCAACATGGTTGCCGATCCCATCGTGTCGCTGACGACCGCCCAGAAGCAGCAAGGCCCGGCCGTGCTTGGCCTGGTTCACCGTGCGCTGTTCCAGATCGGCGCGGTGACCGGCTTCCTCGCCGTGGTGTGCGTGCTCGCCTTCGCCGCCGGGTGGCGGCAGTGGAGCGAGCGGCACGGCGCACCGACAAGTGCCGCCAGGCTCGTCGGCCTGGCCCTGGTGGCGAGCGCCGGGGCAATGATCATCGGCTACGGGATCAAGGGGCCGCTGGCCATTTACCTGCCAGGCGGGATCAACGCGAACAGCTATCTTGAATTCGCCTTCCTCGCCGTTGCGGCTCGTGACCACGCCGTGCACCAGGATGCGCTGGTCCCGGAGCAGGTCCGCGGCCTTGGCCGACCGCCACAGCATCGACAGCCACAGGTCACCGTCCATGACGAACGGCTCGACCGGGCTCAGCCGGGGCGTGCCTGGGTGGCGGGCGTGGTCATCCCGTCCGGCAACTCCTCGCTCGCACCGCTCATCACCCGCTGGAACGGCACCGCCTGGAGCCAGGTCGCGCTGCCGGCGTCGGCCCTGACCCTGCTCGGCCCCGGCGGCCTGATCGGTGCTATCAGCGCCGCGTCGCCGAGGAATGTCTGGGCATTCGCAGAGACGAGCGTCTGGCTGCACTACGACGGAACCACCTGGACTTCGGGTCGGCTCGTGAAGCCCGGACCGTCCGGCCAGGTGCTCACCACGGCCACGCTCGCGCTCAGCAAGTCCGACGTCTGGGCATTCGGGGCGAGGGAGAGGTCCACCGGTGCGCACGCGTACGCCGCGCACTTCAACGGCATCAAGTGGACCGCGACGTCAGTTCCCGGCACCAGCCCCATCGTCAGCAGCAGCGCGGTCAGGGCCGGTGACGTCTGGGCGGTCGAGGGCATCGGCCCGCTCGACCCGAGCACTGGCCGCGGAGCCCTGGTTCACTGGTCGGGGGGCACCTGGCACTCGATGCGCCGGCCGGGGACGCTGGCCGGCCGGCCGCTCAGCAGCGTCGTCGCGCGCAGCGACAGCGACGTCTGGGTCGGCGGGGCGGTGACGAACCGGAAGAAGGGAACGACCGAAGCGATCGGACACTGGAAACGGCCGCTCCTGGACGGTGACGGCCTTGCCGGCCCTGACGACCTCCCAGAAGTACGCGGTGACCGGACTTGCGTCCGACGGCCACGGCGGGCTGCGGGCCGCGGCAAACTGCGAGACATGCTCGGGGAACGTGACGAGCCGCGTCTGGCACGAGACGGCCGGTACCTGGAAGCGGGCCGCCGTGGCAGCCAAGAGCCCCGTGGTCATCGCGACGATGGCACTCGCCCCGGGCACGACCTCGGTATGGGGTGTCGGCGCCGTCGAGATCGGTAAGACGGCGAGTGCCCTGATCGCGCTGGACGGCAACCCTCCGCGCTAGCCCAGCGCAGCGCAGGGCAGCGGCGTCCCGTAGCTGACTACGTCCTTATCGAGGGCGGCTGGCGCCGGCGCCGAAGTCAGCTCACCGAAGCGTGGCCGCTATTTCAGTTGACCCCGTCCGCAGGCCGGATCACGATCATCGGCATGCCGCTTGTCGCCGTGACGGATGAACTGATCCCCGTCCTGTGGCTCACCGGTCCGGCTGGAGTCGGCAAGTCCACCGTCTCCTGGCCGATCTTCACCGAGGTGGCGCGGGCCGGAATCCATGTTGCCTTCACCGATACCGACCAGCTCTGCATGTGCTACCCGGCACCGCCGGATGACATCGGCCGCCAGCGCACGATCGGAAGGGCCTTCTGGCTCTACACCAAGGATCTTGCGGCTACCGCTCACGCCCCGGACCGGCGTCACCGGGTCGGCCTGCGCTAGCAGCCCGCCTCAGGCCCCGGCGAGCGAGCGGCTGACCGGGACCTCATTGCGGAAGAGATCGAGCACCGGGCAGTGAGCGTCGACGGCCTCCGCGAGCTCCTGGTAGCGCTCAGCGTCTTCCGGCCCGGCGACGGCTACGTCGATACGAACGGCGGTGAACCCGGGCCGTACCGAGTCGTCGAACCCGAGGAAGCCGCGGACATCCAGGTCACCCTCGACTCGCACCGTGACGGTGTCCAAGTCGATGCCCAGCTTCGCCGCCCAGAACCGGTACGTGATCGCCTGGCAGGACCCGAGCGAGGCCAGCGCGTACTGGACCGGGTTGGCGCCCACGTCGGTGCCGCCGAGCGCCTCGGGCTCGTCCACTCGGAAGCTGTGCGCGCCCGTCCTGACGTCCACCTCGGTCACCCCGACCAGCGTGTTATGCGCGGCGAAGAGCAGTTGCGCCTTAGCCGGGTCATCGGCAACGGCGGCGCGGGTCTGATCAATGAGAGTGGCCAGGGACACGGGCACCTCCGTAGCGCGAATGGAGCGAGCCGCTTATTGTCTATTTATCTGATCGATATTGTCAAGATCAGTCAGCGCAGCGGCCGTCATGATCGCCGGCGCGCGGCCAGGTACCGGGTGAGGAGATCGATCACCTCACGCGCGTCGTCCTCGATGCCGTAGATGAAGGTGGACTTGCGCCGCCGCAGCACCGGCAGCCCCAGGGCGTACATTCCGGGGCTGTCGACTACGCCGCCGTCATGGCGCAGCTGGCTCCGCGGGTCGACCACGGGCACGTCGAGCCAGCCGTACTCAGGCCGGAACCCCGTCGCCCACACGATCGAGCGGATCTCGCCGCTTCCCAGGTCAAGCTGCAGCCGCGTCGACTCGGGCACGTTGGTCGGCGGCAGGCGCTCGGGCGGGCCGACCTCAGCGTCACGTCCGTGCGTCCGAGCCCACTCGTCGAACGTGTCCAGCAGGCGCGCCATCTTGAGGTCCGCCAGCGAGAACACGTTGCGCAGGCCGCCGGAGAACAGCGCGCGGCCGTCGCGAACGGCCGCCCAGCGGCCGATGAGCTGGACGCCCATCGCGGCGAGCGCATTGAGGTCGAGCGTCGTCCGGTCCGGAGTCCCGACCAGCTGGGGCGAGGGAAGCCGCCGGGCCCGGGTGAGATCGTCGACCTCGTCGTACCGCTGGTCCCATACGCCCGACGCGTCCATCCACCACAGCACGTCGCGCCCGCGGTAGGTACGCGGCAACCGCACGTGCTCCCCCACGGAGAGCGTCACCGGGCGGCCCGACCGCCTCACCTCGGCGGCCAGCTGCACGCCAGTCGCCGACGCTCCCACGACGAGCACGCCGCCGTCCGGGAGCTTGGCGGGGTCGCGGTAGTCGAACGGCGTCAGCTGCTCCACGGACTCCGGAATCGCGTCGGTGAACTTCGGCACCGCCGGCTGATTGCAGGCGCCGCTCGCGATGACCACCGCCTGGCAGCGAAACTCGCCGTGGCTGGTCGTCACCCGGTACCCGTCGCCGGCGCGGCGTACCGATGTGACGTTCGTGCCGGTCCGGACGGGAGCGCGGGAGACTGCGGCGAAGCGCTCGATGAACTCAGTCACTTCCCCGATGGTCATGTAGCCGTCGGGGTCCGGGCCGTCATAACTCAGGCCCGGCAGGCGGCTTTGCCAGTTGGGAGTGAGCAGCCGCAGCGAGTCCCAGCGTTCGGACCGCCAGGAGTTCGCCACCTCACCGCGCTCGAGCACGACATGGTCGACCGACCGGTCGCTGAGGAAGTGGCTGGCGGCGAGGCCCGCGTGCCCCGCGCCAATGACGACCGTGGTGACGCGCTCGATGGCCTGACCTCTCAGGCGACTTCCACGGTGACGTCCGTGGGGTTCGTGAGAGCGTCGAACACCGCCGAGCGCTTCTGGGACTGGGCTACCAGCGCCTCGATGTCCTGCTTCGATGCGTCCGCATCGATCGTGAACGTCACCTTGATGCCGCTGAAGCCGTTGCGGACCTCACTGTCGACACCGAGGATCCCGCGGATGTCGTGGCTGCCCTCGACTGTCGAGGTGACCGACCGCAGCTGGATGCCGCGATTCTGCGCGACGGACGCCACGCCTGCCGTCAGGCAGCTCGCCAGGCCGACGAGCAGGTACTCGATCGGCGTGATGCCGTTGTCCGTGGCGGCGAAAGTCTCGGGGTGGTCGGCGTCGAACACCGATTCCCGCTTATGACTCTGCTCCTCCCCGAGACCGAAGTAGTTCTGGATCGTCGTCGTGCTGTGAACGCCGTCCTGCCACGTAGACGATGCCCGCCAGGTGAACTGAGCGGCCTCAGGCGCACCCTTCAGCACTTCGCGCGCGTCGAGCAGCGCCTGCACGTTGACCCCGTTGGCGACTGTAGTCATGTCGACTGATGCCCCTTTCGCTCACTTCTCCGCATTCCCTATGGAGGTGCTTGACAATACACCAGACCGGGCGGGCTATCATAGCCGCCATGGTGGAGCCAGCCTCGACCCTCGCGGCCGGCTCGGTCGGCACGGTCGAAACGCAGTACCTCGACCTGCCGGCGCCGGTGCGGCTCGACTGCGGGCGGGACCTGCATCCGATCCGGGTAGCGTACGAGACCTACGGTGCCCTCTCACCCGCGCGCGACAACGTCATCCTGGTGTGTCACGCGCTCAGCGGTGACGCCCATGCGGCCGGCTTCGCGAAGACGCCGCCAGAGGCGAGTACGCGCGACGGGTTCGCGGCCGAGGATCGCGACGGCACGTCCGGCAAGGGGCTCGGCTGGTGGGACGGCATGATCGGGCCCGGCAAGGCGTTCGACACGGACCGCTTCTTCGTCATCTCCACGAACCTGCTCGGCGGCTGCCGCGGGACGACCGGGCCGTCGTCGATCGACCCGGCGACAGGCGTGCCGTACGGGCCGGACTTCCCCGTGATCACGGTCGCGGACATCGTGCGGACCGAGCGCGCGTTCCTGGACGCCCTCGGTATCGAGCGGCTGGCCGCGGTAGCCGGAGGCTCGCTCGGCGGGATGCAGGCGTTCGAGTGGGCGATCCTGTTTCCTGATCAGGTCGATGCCGTCGTGGCGATCGCCAGCACGCACGCCCTGCACCCGCAGGGCGTGGCCTGGAACGCGATCGCGCGTACCGCGATCATGGGCGACCCGGCCTGGCAGGGCGGCCACTACTACGGCACGGGCGCCGCGCCGGATGACGGCCTGGGCGTGGCGCGGATGGTCGGCCACGTCACGTACCTGTCCGCCCTGGCGCTGGACGACAAGTTCGGCCGGCGGCTGCAGTCTTCAGCCGACATCCGGTACACGATCACCGAGCCCGAATTCGAGGT
>JADGPC010000260.1 GCA_017882645.1 Streptosporangiales bacterium
ACGTGATCGGACTGACCTGCATCATCGCCGGGATCCTGGTCTTCATCCACAGCGCCAACGCGTTCACGCTGCTGCTCAGCGGCGCGACCGCCGGCTTCTTCGTGTCCTATGCCCTGCCCGTCGTGGCGGCGGCCATCACCCGGCTGCGCGGCGGCTGGACGCCCGGCCCGGTATCGATGGGCAGGGCCGGGACCACGGTCACCTACCTCGCCGCCGTCTGGATGATCGCCGAGATCATCAACATCGCCTGGCCGCGCAACACCTACGCCGGCGTCTGGTACCTGAACTGGGGCATCGTGCTGGTGATCGCCGTGCTCGGTGTCATCGGCGCGCTGGTCTCGGCCTACGTCTTCCGGCCCGGCGGCGAGGCGACGACGACCCACTTCAGCCCGGTCGTCTCCGACCCGGAGGGCGATTGAGCGTGACGGAAGGCAAGCAGTGAGCGCTCGGCACGGCTCGAGGCCCCGGGTCGCCGTTGTCACCGGGGCGGCCAGCGGCATCGGCGCGGAGACGGCCGCCCTGTTCCGGCGGCGCGGCTGGCACACGGCCGGAATCGACCTGCGGCCGTCCGACACCGACCTGCCGCTGCTGTGCGACGTTACTGACGCGGCCGGAATCCGGTCCGCCGTCGACGAGGCGGCCGGGCGGCTCGGCGGCATCGACGCGGCGGTGTCGGCGGCCGGCTACTACGAGGAAGGCATCGACGTCTGCGACATCAGCCGGGCGCAATGGGACTCGATGCTGGCGGTCATCCTGGGCGGCACGGTTAACACCTGCGGGGCCGTGCTCCCGCACCTGATCGGACAGCAGAGCGGGACGATCATCGCGATCTCGTCCGAGCTGGCCCTGGCGGGCAGCGCCACCGATCTGCACTACGTGGCGGCCAAGGGCGCCGTGCTCGGGCTGGTCAAGTCGCTGGCGGCGGAACTGGCCGCGACGCCGATCCGGGTCAACGCCGTGGCGCCCGGCCCGACGGACACGCCGCTGCTGGCCGCGGACTCGCTGTGGCGGAAACCTGATTACCTGGCCACGCTGCCGCTCGGCCGGCTGGTCCGCCCCGACGAGATCGCGGCGACCGTGTACTACCTGGCGACCGAGGGCGCCATGTACTGCGGCGAGGTCCTGTCGCCGAACGCCGGGGCGGTGATCTGACCATGTCCGCTCGGACGAACGACCGGCCGGTGGCCCTCGTGACGGGAGCAGCGCAGGGCCTGGGCCACGCGACCGCCCAGCGCCTCGCCGCCGATGGCTTCGCCGTCGCCGTGAACGACGTCGCCGACGACAGCAGGCTCACCGGTCTGGCCAGTCAGCTCGGCGGGCTGGCGATCCCCGGCGATATCGCCGACCCCGATGCGGTCGCGGACATGACCCGCGTGGTGGTCGAGCGGCTGAGCCGGATCGACGTCCTGGTGGCTAACGCGGCCGCGATGGAGATGGGGCCGTTCCTGACCCAGGACCCGGCGGTCTGGTGGCGCCAGATCGAGGTGAACCTCTCGGGGCATTTCAGGCTGATCCAGTCGGTGGTGCCGCACATGCGGGGGGCCGGCGGCGGGCGGATCGTGCTGATCGCCTCGGGCTGGGGCGTGATCGGCCACCCGAATGCCACCGCCTACGCGGCATCCAAGGCCGGCCTGATCGCGCTGGCGAAGGGACTGGGACGCGAGCTTGGCCCGCAGGGCATCCTGACCAACGCGATCGCCCCGGCCTATATCGACACCGAGCAGCTCCGGGTGGATGCTGCTGACCTCGGCATCACCCTGGACGAGATGCGCCAGCGCTACCGCGAGCTGGTGCCTACCGGCCAGCTGGCCACGGTCGGGGACATCGCCGGTGCCGTAGCGTTCCTGGCTGGTCCGGGCGGCAGCGCCTTCGTCGGCCAGGTGCTCCAGCCCAGCGGTGGCGTCACGCGCACCAGAGCCTGACCTGAGCGTGCCGGACTAACCCCACACAACCTGGAGGGAACGTTGCCCGAGGCCAGCCCAGAACCGGTGGGACCGGTCGACGGACGCCTGGTGCCGCGCTTCGCCGGAGCCGCGACCTTCGCCCGGTTGCCGGAGGTCGACCGGGTCGCGGATTACGACGTCGCCGTGCTCGGCGTTCCCTTCGACAACGGGACCTCGTACCGGCCTGGCGCGCGATTCGGGCCGATGGCGGTCCGGCAGGCCTCGCGCCACCTGCGGCCCGGCTACCACGTCGAGCTCGGCCTGGCGCCGTTCCAGACCGTGCAGGTCGTCGACGCCGGCGATGTTCCCGTCACGCCGTTCGATATCAGCGCGGCCATGACCCAGATCCGCGACCATGCCGCCGACCTCGTCGCCGGCGACCGCCGGATCGTGGCGATCGGAGGCGACCACACGATCGCGCTGCCCATGCTCCGGGCGGTCACGGCGCAGCACGGGCCGGTAGCGCTGGTGCACTTCGACGCGCACCTGGACACCTGGAATACCTACTTCGACGCGCCGACCACGCACGGCACCGTCTTCCGGCGAGCCTTCGAGGAAGGGCTGCTGATCGAGGATCACTCCGTGCACGTCGGCATCCGCGGCCCGCTGTACGGGGAGGCGGACCTCGCCGACGACCGCCGGTTCGGCTTCCGGACGATCCGGACTAGCGACGTCGACGATCTCGGCATCCCCGGGACGATCGACGCCGTCGTCGACCGGGTCGGCGATCTCCCGGTCTACCTGTCCGTCGACATCGACGTCCTCGATCCCTCCTTCGCGCCGGGCACGGGAACCCCCGAGGCGGGCGGTCTGACCAGCCGCGAGCTGCTGCGGGTGCTCCGCGGGCTGACCGCCGTCCACCTGGTCGGCGCCGATGTCGTGGAGGTTGCGCCGGCCTATGACCACGCCGAGCTGACCACCGTGGCCGCCGCCACGGTCGCGTACGACCTGATCACGCTGATGGCGCGGCACGGTCATGCCTGACAAGCCCCTGCATCCGGCGCTGACCCGGCAGGGGACGGGCATCGCGGCCGACGGCGAGTTCTACATGCCGACCAGGGCGCTGTTCGGCCGCGGCATCGCCGGGCAGGCGGCCGAGCATGCCGCAGCCCTAGGTGCCAGCTCGGTGCTCCTGGTCACCGACCCGGGCGTCCGCGCCGCTGGCCTCATCGCGCCTGTCGAGACGGCGCTGGCCGGACGCGGCATAGCCGTCACGATCTTCGACCGGGTGGAGCCCAACCCGAAGGACGAGGACTGCCTGGCCGGCGCCGAGCTCATCCGCGCGGGCGGCCAGCAGCTGCTCGTCGCGGTCGGCGGCGGATCGGCGATCGACACGGCTAAGTGCATCGGCCTGCTGCTGACCAACGGAGGGCACCCGCGGGACTGGGAGGATTTCGGTGCCCTGCGCCGCGATCCCCTGCCGACCATCGCCATCCCGACGACCGCCGGGACCGGCAGCGAGGTGAGCCCGTCCGCGGTCATCACCGACACGGCGCGCAAGAAGAAGATGAACCTCTTCGACACCCGGAACTGCCCGCGGGTCGCGCTGGTCGATCCCGACCTCACGCTGTCCTGTCCCGTCTGGGTCACCGCGTCGTCGGGGATGGACGCGCTCTCGCACGCGGTGGACTCACTTCAGTGCCTGCTAGCCACGCCGTCCTCGGACGCACTGGCCCTGGAGGGGGCGCGCCTGGTCGGCCGGTACCTGCGCCGGGCGGTCAGCGAGCCGGCCGACGTCGAGGCGCGGTGCGGTATGGCGCAGGGCAGTCTCACTGCCGGCATCGCGGTCGGGCTGACCGACGTCTCGGGCGCGCATGCCCTGGCCGAGGCCATGGGCGGCCTGTACGGGCACCCGCATGGCTTCTGCTGCGCGGTCAGCATGCCGGCCATCATGGAGTACAACCTGCCGGTGTGCACGGACAAGTACGCGCGCCTGGCCGTCGCGCTCGGCGCCGGTGCGCCAGGTGCCAGCGATCTTCAGCTGGCCCAGGCGGCCATCGGCGCGATCAGGGACCTCAACCGCGATCTCGACGTGCCGGCCATGAGCACGCTCGTCCGGGCCGAGGACCTTGACCTGCTGGGCGAGAAGGCCGCCCAGAACACCAGTACCCCGTCCAACCCGCGGATCGCGGGCGCAGCCGACTATCGCCAGATGTTCGCGCGCGAGATCGAGCGGGACCGCTAGCGGCCGCCGGGTCACGGCTTGCGGGCGACTCCGCACCAGGCGGTGACGTCGGTCCCGGTTCCAGCGTCCGTGCCGCGGCGTCCAGCAGTGTTGTGGCATGGACGGCCGCAGCCGGCCAGACTGGGATCGCTGCCCGCGGTGGAGAAGGCCCGCGGGCGGTCCATCTGCTAGGGGTCGTTGGGGTGTCCGGCTGGTTCTTCGCGCAGATCGTGCACACTGGGCGGCTGCCGCTGTTCTGCTTCTTCATGGCGTTCATCGTCGGCTTCGCCGCCATCCGCGCGTCGGTGCGGCTCATCCGGGCCGGGGTGAAGTGGTGGCCTGGCAACCTGACCGCCGGGAGCGTGCACGTGCACCACATGGTCTTCGGCGTGGTGCTGATGGCCGGCGGCGGCATCGCCGACCTGGCCGCGCCGCCGTTCTCGCTGGCCTGGCGAGCCGGGGCGGCCGGCGTGTTCGGACTGGGGACGGCCCTGGTGCTCGATGAGTTCGCGCTCATCTTGCACTTGCGCGACGTCTACTGGGCCAACGAGGGCAGGCTCTCGGTCGACGCCGTGTTCGTCGCCGCCGGGGTGACCGCGCTGCTGCTGCTCGGGGCCAGCCCGGTCGGTGTCAAGGACGTGGCCGACTACCACCACATGCCGGGCGGCACGGCCACGTCCGCCGCGCTCGTCGCGACCGTGGCCGCGCTGTTCGTGCTGGCCGTGATCACGCTGCTGAAGGGCAAGCCCTGGGTCGCTCTGCTGGGGGTGCTCATTCCGCTGGTCCTGATCGCCGGAGCCGTGCGCGTGGCCAGGCCAGGGTCGCCCTGGGCCAGGTGGCGCTACCGGGACCGGCCGGGACGGCTGGCCACCGCCATCCGGCGGGAGGAACGCATCCGGCTGCCGCTGATCCGGGCCAAGAACCGCATTCAGGACGTCCTCACCGGCAGCCACGGCCAGCCGCTGACGTGGCCGGGACGCACCCCGCCCGCGGAGCCGGTGTCCGCGCGCCGTGATCAGGCCGGCCCGGGCGAGTCGGTCGACGACTAGCTGCCGCCGTGCGAGTATCAAGCTGGGACTTCCCATCGGGGACCGCTGCGCAGAACGCTCAGAAGGGCCGGTCATGCCGACGCAACCCACAGGCTCGGAGCAGCCAGCCGCAGACCCGGTCGGGACTTTCTTCGGCGGCCTCGCAGATGCGGGGCACCTCGCCACGTTCGAGGGACAGTCGGCGACGGTGCGACTCGATGTCGCGAGCCGGGACGGGGTGGAGAGCTGGCATCTGACCGTGTCCAAGGGCGACATCGACGTCACGCGCGAGGACCGGCCGGCCGATGCGGTCATCCGGGTGGACCGGCCGCAGGCGCAGGCTCTGGTGACCGGCCGGCTCAACGCCCAGGCGGCGATCCTGCGCGGCGCGCTGGCCTGCGAGGGCAAGATGGCCGCGGTCATGATGTTCCAGCGCTGCCTGCCTGGGCCGCCGGGCTCGACCGGGACCGCGGCGCCGATCACCGGCGCGGCCGTCATGGCCAGGATCAGGGCGGAGCAGGCGAGCCGGGCATGAGCGGCCGGACGGTTCAGATCCTCGAAGGGAACACCTTCGTGGTGAGCGACGAGCGCGGCGACATCGCGGCCTCCGCCACTGATCCGACCGGCCTGTTCTCGTTCGACACCCGCTTCCTGTCGCAGTGGGTGCTGAGCGTGAACGGCGACCGGCTGACTGCGCTGTCGACCGACGATCTGCAGTACTTCCAAGCCCGGTTCTTTCTCG
>JADGPC010000261.1 GCA_017882645.1 Streptosporangiales bacterium
CCGTCGCGCCGGTTGCCGTCACGCACAAGGCTGTGCCCACCGGCAGGGCCGCCGCCCACAAGACCGCGGCTCGCAAGACCGCGGCGAACAAGACCGCGGCGACCCAGCAGGCTGCCGCGCATAAGCCGGTGACCGCCAAGGCCGCAGCGGCCAAGCCCGTCAGCCACAAGACCGCGGCCCGCAAGCCCGTCAGCCACAAGCCCGTCAGCCACAAGACCGCGGCCCGCAAGCCCGTCAGCCACAAGCCCGTCAGCCACAAGACTGCGGCCCGCAAGCCCGTCAGCCACAAGCCCGTCAGCCACAAGGCCGCCGTCGTCCGGAAGCACCGTACCCAGGTCAGCCCGGCCTGCCACAGCATCGGGATCTCGCTGTGGACCTGCGAGGCATTCCGCGTGCTGGCGGCTCATGGCGAGCCTCGCCACCTGCTTGACCCGGGCGCGGTGGCCATCATCGCCCAGGGCGAGAGCGGCGGAAACCCGGCCGCGGTCAACAACTGGGACTCCAACGCGGCGGCCGGCACGCCGTCCACCGGCCTGATGCAGACCATCGCTCCCACGTTCCAGCAGTACTGCCTGCCAGGGCACTGCGGGTCCATGCTCAACCCGGTCGACGACATCATCGCGGCCACCCGGTACGCGGACTCACGCTACGGCGGCGCGGCCAATGTGCCCGGCGTTCAGGCCGTGCGCGCAGGCGGCAGCTACGTCGGCTACTAGACACGAGGTGGCCGGACGGCGAGTTCCCGCCGTCCGGCCGCAGGCCAAGAGTTCATGATCGTGGTGGATTGACCGCGCTATAACAAGAAAACCCTCCACGATCATGGCATTACGCGGAGCCGCAGCGGGTTGTAACGTCGTCTACTCTGGCTGGCGACGCGAGGCGCCGGAATCGCCGGCTGCCGCGAGCTTCAGGTCAGGGCGGATGCCAGCAACCCGATCCGGAATGGCACGGAACGTCGAAGTCGCGCGCCACCCCGCCGCGATCGCGCCGCCTCGTGCATCCGGAGTCGCCGGCGACCTGTGGCGGCGCGCCGACGGCGTATGGCATCACGCCTTCGCTACTCAGCCCTTGCCGCCGCTGTGGCTCGTCGTATGCAGCGGCGTGCTGGCGCTCGTCGTGGTGGCCTCGGCCCGGATCTGGCCCGTGGCGCGGACCGTGGTGACGATGGTGCACGAGGGCGGTCACGCTGTCGTGGCGCTGGCCACCGGCCAGCGCCGGGTCAGGGTCCGGCTGTACCGCGACGCCGCTGGCGAGACGGTCTCGGCGGGCGCGGCGGACGGCCTCGGCGTCGCACTCACCGCCGCGGCCGGCTATCCAGCGCCTTCGGTGCTCGGCCTGGGCGCGGCGGCCCTGCTGGCGGTCGGGCACCTGACCGGGATGCTGCTGCTCGGCCTGCTGCTGCTGGCCGGGCTGGCGATCGCGGTCCGCAACCCTTACGGCATGCTGGCCGTGCTGGTCACCGCGGCCACTGTCGCTGCCGTCTGCCTGTATGCATCGGCCGTTGTCCAGGCCGGATTCGGCTACGCGATGACCTGGTTTCTGCTGTTCGGCAGCGTGCGGCCGGTAATGGAACTGCATCATCAGCGGCACCGGGCCCTGGCTAACCGGTCGGATGCTGATCAACTGGCCCGCCTCACGTGGATGCCGGGCGGGGCCTGGGTCGTGATCTTCGGCGTGGTGTCCGTCGCGGCGCTCGCCGTCAGCGCCCGCTGGCTAATCCGCTGACGCCGGAGACTTGTGCATCGCGTCCGAGCGGCAGGTCCTGCGGGACGCACCTTCTCTCCGGACGGCGCTATCACCGGGATAAGCGGAAATCGCGGAGATCACCAGTCGCTTGCGGGTAATTCCTGAAAAGGCACTGAGATTATCGATGCCATTCATCGCCTTCAGGCCGTGCCGTCAGGGATAACTGTCCTGCTCGCGCTATAGTCCGGATTCACGCGCCAGGAGAAGACCGCGCAGAGTTCACCTGCGCTGATGATTCCCGGGGCGCGCATTGGTTAAATAATTCGCCGGTTGATGCCAGCGAGCGGGAAAGGACCGGAAAGTGAGCTTCACCGCTAGCACCAGTCGCGGCGCGAGAGCCTACGGGCCGCGACGCCGCACCCGGGCCGCGGCTGCGCGCGGCGCCCGTCTCCGGCTCGGCGCCGGCACGGTCGCCGCGGGCGCGCTGGCCGCGGCCGGCGCCCTGACGCCGGCTGCTCCGGCTGGTGCTGCCACGAGCAGCGCCAGAACACCCGGTCACGGCCGGACCAGTTATGCCTTGTCCCTGCGGGCCATGCCGGCCGGGGCAGTCAGCTTCGGCCGGAGCAACCACGGCCGCCTCACGGTACGCGTGCGCATGTTCGGCCTCACGCCAGGCTCGGCCCACCAGGTCGATCTCGTCCGACCTGGCGCTTCCCGGCCGGTCCGGTTCAGCACGCTCACCGCCAGCAGCGCAGGCCGGGCCGACAGCTTCCTGCGGAGCAGCTTTGCCGGCCTGGTGCCCCTCGGGAGCCGGCTGGTGGTCCGGATGGGGACCGCCGGCGGGCGGGTGAGCACCGAGCCGATCGCGCAGACCGGGCGGCTGAGGCATCCTGGTCGCGGGCCGCACCGCCTGGTCGCGGTTGAGATCAGCCCTGACGGCGTCAGCTACGGCACGCCGCACGGGCACGCGACCATCTCCTACAACGCCAAGCGCCAGACGCTGACCGTCACCGTCAGCGCGAGCGGAGTCACTCCCGGGGCCCACGCCGCACACATTCATCTGGGCCGCTGCCAGAGCCAGGGAGCGGTCAAGTACATGCTGAAGGACCTGGTCGCCAGCCGCCGCGGCAGGATAACCCGCGCGGTCCGGGTGTTCACGAATGTGACATCGCCGATTCCCGCCCATGGCTGGTATCTCAACATTCACCAGGGGAACAGCGGCAACATCCTCAGCAACGGCCAGCCGACCATCTACTTCCGGCCGCTCATCTGCGCGAACATCAGGACCGGTGCCATCTCGTCGATTCTGCGTGCGGGCGACGTCGTCACCGGGGTCCGCGGCACGGGGCACGGGAAGGTCGTGCTGACGGGCGGAGCGGCGACCGGAAGCGGGACCCAGAACGACCCGTTCCTCTTCAAGGGGCGTCTGACCACCGGCGCCGCGGGCGCGGACGTGTCGATCCTGACGCCGCCGTTCCCCGGCGTGACATCGGCGACGTTCTACGGCCCCGATACCCACTCCTTCAATCCCCGCTTCATCCCCGACGGCAAGGTCCGTGCCGTCGGGAGCTACACCTCCTCGTCCGCTCCGCCCGGTGTCGTCAACCAGGGCATGATCTACCTCGGGCCGGTGAACGGCTCGCACGGATCATGGACGTCCGCTGACGTGCCAGCAGACGGCGCCCACACCGTCGGGCACGCGCGGGCCTGTCCCAGACACCGGGCCACGTGCTTCGTGATGGACACCATCGCGCACAGCACCATGGGCGACCTGGTGGTGGGCAACTACGACCTGAACCCGGCCGTCCGCGGCGGGGTGATCTCCGCAAACGCCTTCATCTACAACCTGACCAGGCGCCAGTGGACGCTGCTCCGGCTCGGCGGAAGCATGTCGAGCCAGACGACGCTCTACGGCATCTGGCAGGACGATGGCAGCAGCAGCCCGAAGTACACGCTGGCCGGCGGCTCCATGGCCAGCGGCCGCAAGCAGGCCTTCCTGATGAACTACAACGAGCGGACCGGGCGGTTCGGACCGCCGAAGTACTTCAGCTTCGGCCACGGCCCGGCGCTGGTGACGCACTTCGAGGGAATCACTGGCGTGCCGGGCGGCTTCAACCTCGTGGCCGGCAGTACCGCGCAGGCGTCGTCCATGGCCTTCGTTCCGGTGAACCGCGACGGAAGGTTCGGCACCGCGCGATGGCATCCGGTGAATGTCGCAGGCAGCGCGATCTGCGCGTCCGGCTGCAGTCTGGTAACCGGGAACGCCGTGTACAAGAACCACGTCATGGGCCTCTTCCTCGCGGCCGGCGCCGCCCTTCCCGGTACGTACCTCGCCACCCTTCCGAGGCGGTAACGAGAAACCCACGAGTTTCCTGACAGATGACCTTTTATTCGCCGTAGCATCGGGTTCATCCGGTGGTTCCCCGTCGCCGATAGGGTGCCGTTCCCGGACGCTGCTCTCAGATGCGGAGGCGAGTGCATGGCTGGCAGAAAGCTCGCGACGGCTGGCGCGTTGCTGGCCGCAGGACCACTCGCCCTGGCGGTGACGACCACGGCCGCCGTCGCGGCTCAGACGGCGGCGGCCAGTCCAGGGCAGGCAGGGTCAGGGCAGGCAGCGCCCGGCCGGTCCCACCCGGCGCCGGCCTGCGTGCTGGCCAGCCACGGTGCCGTCAAGCACGTTATCTACATTCAGTTCGACAACACGCACCTCACGCGGGATAACCCCAGCGTGCCCAGCGACCTGCAGCAGATGCCGAATCTGCTGCATTTCATCACCGGCCACGGGACGATGATCTCCCGCGAGCACACGCCGCTGATCGCCCACACGGCCGATGACATCGTCACCTCGGAATCCGGGCTGTACGGCAGTGACCAGGGCATCCCGATCGCGAACGAGTACCGGTACTACACGCCATCCGGCGGCACGGACACGGCCGGCTCGTTCGCCTACTGGGCCGATCCGATCGTCGACTACACCACGCCGAAGAGCGCTCCCGTCGGTGACGCCACGCCGACGATGGCCGGGCGCGACGGCGGCGTCGCGCCGGCGCCCTGGGTCCCGTATTCCAGGGCGGGCTGCAACTTCGGCACCGTCGCCGAGGCCAACACCGACCTGGAGAACACCGTCCCCGACGTGCCGCTCGTCTTCGGCGCGCACTCGGCCGAGGCCCGGGAGGCCGAGAACCCCAAGCTGCAGAACAAGGCGGCCGCGGACTTCGAGGGCCTGGTCGTGCACTGCGGCCGCGGCTCAGCTACCTGCAGCCGCGCGCACGGCGGCCGGCCCGACAAGCTGACCGACGAGCCCGGCGGATACCACGGGTTCAGCGCGCTGTACGGCAGCAGGTTCATCCAGCCGGTGATCAGCCCGTCAGGTCCGGTGCGCAACCTGGGCGGAGCGATTATCAAGGACTCCACCGGCGACATAGGTTTTCCCGGTTATAACGGGATGATCGGGACGAATGCCCTTGCCTACACGCTGGACATGCAGACCCATGGCGTCCCCGTTACCTTCACCTACCTCAGTGACCTGCACGAATCGTGGGTCACCGGCAACGCGTTCGGCCCCGGGCAGGCCGGCTACGTGCGCCAGGCTCGGCTGGAGAACGCCGCGTTCGGCACCTTCTTCGCTCGGCTGGCCGCGCACGGGATCACCCGCGCGAACACCCTCTTCGTGTTCACCGCCGATGAGGGCGACCACTTCGTCGGAGGCCCGCCGAGCCCGGCCGGATGCGATGGCGTGACCGTGCCGTGCACGTACAAGAAGATCGGCGAGGTCGACGGCAACCTGACCGGCCTGCTGGCGCGCCAGGGCATCAACACCCCGTTCGACGTGAACGCCGACTCCGCACCGGTCATCTACGTGCACGGCCAGCCTGGCCGGTCGGCCGCGCCGGTCAGGGCGCTGGAGCACGCCGCGGCCGGGCTGACCGGGCACGACCTGGCTACCGGCAAGACAGTCCGCCTCACGCGGTTCCTGGCCGATCCGGTCGAGCTCAGGATCCTGCACATGATCACCAGCGATCCGAAGCGGACGCCGACTCTCATCGACTTCGGCAACCCCGACTTCTACCTGTCGAGCGGATCCGCCTCGTGCGGCAGGTCCTGCTTCAGCGAGCCCCGGGCTGAGGCGTGGAACCACGGCGACGTCGGCTCGGCGATCAACACCACCTGGCTGGGCATGGCGGGTCCCGGCGTGCGGCACCTGGGAGTCGACAACTCGGTCTGGTCCGATCACACCAGCATCCAGCCGACCATGATGGAACTGCTCGGGCTCCGCGACGACTACGCGCCGGACGGCCGGGTGCTGTCCGAGGTGATCAGCCCGGCCGTGCTGCCGCCGACCATGACGGCGCACCGGGCCATGCTGCTCAGGCTCGGGCAGGCCTACACCGCGATCGAGGCGCCGGTCGGGCCGTTCGGCCTGGCCACGCTGCGGGCATCAACCCGGGCCCTGGTCAGCCGGTCATCTGGCGATGTCAGCTACCGCCGGATCGAAAGGCGGCTGGAGCGGCTCGGGGCGGAACGGGACACCGTGGCCGGCCGGATGCGGGCGCTGCTGCTCGGGGCCGCCTTCCGGGGCCGGAGCATCGATGTCCCGGTGGCCCGCCAGCTCATCGCGGAAGCCAGGGACCTGCTCCGGCTGGCGAGCCCGCTCGCCTCCTGAACCACGCCGGGCTGGCCCGGCGGCATCCGGGCGGGCCCGGGATAGCTGCCGCGATGCTCGTCAGTGGCTGCGGACGACGACGACCGGGCAGGCCGCGCTGCTGATGCACTGGAACGCGACCGATCCAAGCAGCATGCCGGTAATGGCCCGGTGGCCACGGTGACCGACGACGAGCAGGCTGGCTTCTCGCGACTCCTCGATCAGCGTGTCGGCCGCGTGGCCGTAACGCAGCCGGATCTCCGGCCTGGCGTCCGACGCGTCGGGACATACCTGATCGACGGCCTTCTCAAGGTCGTCGCGGAGGCGCTGCTCGACCTCTGCCTCGACCGGCCCCGGGGTGACGCCGACCGGCGGCACGCCGGCTGCGGTCGGGTAGTGCCATGCGTGCACGGCCCGCACCGTCGCGCCGGTCGCCCGGCCGTGCCGCACCGCCCAGTCCAGAGCCGCTATGGACTCCGCAGAGCCGTCGACACCCGCCACCACGACCTGCCGTGCTTCGCCTGCGCTCGACATCAGCCCCGCCTCTCGTCATCAGCACCAGTGTTCCAGGCTTAGCGGCGACTAACAGGAGCGGCGCCTCGAAACGGCTCAGCCAGGCGGCGAGAACCGACTCGAGCTGGCCGGCCTGCTCAGGTGTCAGCTGGTCGAGGAGGCGGCGCTCGTTGCGCATGTGCTCGGTCAGGGCCAGGTCGACTAGCTGCCGTCCGGCCGGGGTGAGCACGACTACCCGTCCCCGCCCGTCGCTCTCCGAAGCGCGCCGCGTCACCAGCCCGTCGCCTTCGAGACGGTCAATGCGCTTGGTCATCGCGCCGGTCGTGACCATCGTGAAGGCAGCGAGCTCGCCCGGCTGGTACTCGTGTTCATCCTGAAGAGGAACCTTCCGCCAGGCGGCGGACAAGGCGCCGCGCTCGCCATGGCCCTGGACCGCTGGGCGCCCGGCCAGCCGGACCCCTACCTGGGCCCGCACTGGCCGCAGGTGTGAGCCAAGGCCGCCAGGGGATGGGACAGCAGCGCCACGCCGCCCTGCGATTCTTTCGACGCCGCCCTGCGATTCTTTCGAGGTGATTTTAGGGAATTTTGTCCGGTCTAGCGCCGACCAGAAGTGCATCACTGATCTTGCGGAAGGTAATCTGACGGCTACGTTCGGTGGCGTTAAGGAGATCCCATGAGCCGCAAGGTTGCCGACTGCCGGGACTACCCCAGTGAGAACAACTGCACTCTCACCATCTCCGGCGAGGAAGACGAGGTCCTGACCGCAGCCACCCAGCATGCGGTTTCAGCCCATGGACACCAGGACACGACGGAAGTCCGGGCCTGGCTTCGCGAGCACCTCAAGGACGAGGTGCCGGCCGCGACGTGAGCCCTGAGCAGAGGCCTAGGCCGCCAGTCCGCCGCGAGGCGCCGCGCGCGCGAGCAGGTCGCCGACCCGTTCCGGCCGGTGGCGACTAGAACCCGCGGACCGCTCATCGGGCGGCTCGGGCTTCGGCTCGCGCTCGTATTCGTCGCTGTCGCCCTGGCCGCGGTCACCGCGGTGATCGCCCTGGGGTCCATGACGACGTCCAGGGATGTTCATCACCTGATCAGCCAGCAGCGGGCCGGCCTGGCCCGCGCGACGGCTATCGCCGCTGGCATCGCCTACGGCCAGGCGGGCTGGCCGCGGGCCGACCTCGCGCCCCTCACCGAGCTAGTCGCCCATGCGGGCGCGGCCATGCAGGTCAGGAACCTGGCCGGCCAGGTGATCGGCACGTCACCCGGCTTCGGCTCGCATCGTCACGGTCCGCAGCTCAGCGACCCGGTTCGGGCGCGAGGGCGGCGGGTAGGCGAGGTCGCCGTCAGGTTCGACAACGTCGGCATGGGCGCGGCCATCCAGCGGTTCCAGGCGCACCGGTGGAGTTCCAGGATCACCGCGGCCAGTGCTGCCGCCCTGCTCGCACTGGTCGCCGCGCTGCTGATTTCGCACCGGATCACCTCGTCCCTGGACCGGCTGATCAGGACAGCCAGGGCCAGGAGCCGCGGCGAACGGACCGCCCGCGCCGGCAACGTGGCCGGATTCGGCGAGATCCGGGAGCTGGCCGAGGCCTTCGACCAGATGGCCGACGCCAGTGACGAGCAGGACAGGGTCCGGCGCAACCTGGTCGCCGATGTCGCGCATGAGCTGCGCACGCCGATAGCGGTCCTGCAGGCGGGCCATGAGGCCATGCTGGACGGCGTCGCCCAGCCGGGGGCGGCGGACCTGGCATCGCTGCGTGACGAAGTGCTGCGGCTGGCCCGCATGGTCGATGACCTGCAGCGGCTCGCCTCGGCTGAGGCCGCAGCCCTGCAGCTCGCGCTCGTCCCGGGCGATCTCGCTGCGATCGCGCGGGCCGCGGCCGACAGGCTGGCCGATTCCTTCGAGGCGGCCGACATCACGCTGCGCCGGGAGCTCACCGCGGTTGAGGTCAGATGCGACCCGACGCGGATGCACGAGATCGCCACGAACCTGCTGACGAACGCGCTTAAGTTCACCCCGCCGGGAGGGACGGTGCTGCTGCAGACGGCACCTCAGGAGCCGGCCAGGGAGCACGCGCTGCTGAGGGTAAGCGACACCGGAATCGGCATCCAGCCCGACGATCTGCCCCGGGTGTCGGACCGGTTCTTCCGCAGCCAGCGGACCGCCGGCATCGCCGGGAGCGGCATCGGGCTGACGATCGTGGCCGAGGTGGTGCGCGGGCACCGCGGCATGATGGACATCGCCAGCGAGCTGGGCGTCGGCACCCAGGTCACGGTCATGCTTCCCGTTGCCTGAGGCGCTCGGCTGACCGACAGCCCCGCCGCGGACCGCACGCTGGTATGTCCGCCATCGTGAAGAAGAACAGCCCGGACAGCTGCAGCCCGGCCATTGCGGGCTGCGTGAACTAGCCCGCGGCTGATCGGCAGGAGCGATCGCCCGGCAGGCAGCTGACCCGGTGGCCGGCGGACGACAGTCCCGCCGGCCACCGCCCCGCTGCCGAGGCTGGTCAGGCGGTCGCGCTGATCGCGGTGACCTCGTCCGGGCTGAGCTCGATGCTGGCGGCCGCGATGTTCGCCTCGACGTGGTCGGCCGACCCCGAGCCCGGGATGGGCAGGATCTGCGGTGACCGGGCCAGCATCCAGGCGAGCGCGATCTGGCGCGTGCTGACACCATGCCGCTCGGCGGCCACCCGGACCGCGACGCTGTCCTCGGCGTCCTGAATCGGCGCCCAGGGCAGGAATGCGACCTGTTCCTGCTCGCAGAGGTCCACGATCGTCTCCGATGACCGGTCCGCGACGTTGTACCTGTTCTGGATGGACACGACCGGGGTCACCTTTTCCGCCGCCTGGAACTGTGCCTCGGACACGTTCGAGATGCCGATGTGCCGGATCTTGCCCTCCGCCTTCAGCTCGGCCAGCGCGCCGACCGACTCGGCGATCGGGACCTTCGGATCGGGCCGGTGGAACTGGTAGAGCGGAATCTGGTCCAGCTTCAGCCTCCTGAGGCTCCCCTCGCAGGCCTGCCTGAGGTGCTCGGGCCGCCCGTCCGCGTCCCACCGCCCCGGGCCAGGGCGGACCAGGCCGCCCTTGGTGGCGATCACGAGCTCGGCCGGATACGGATACAGGGTCTCGGCGATCAGCAGTTCGCTGACCTCCGGCCCGTACGAGTCTGCGGTATCGATGAACGTGACGCCGAGCTCGACGGCCCGGCGCAGCGCGGCCTGTGCCTGCGCGCGGTCAGCCGGATTGCCCCAGATGCCCTGTCCGGTGAGCCGCATCGCACCGAAGCCCATCCGGTTCACGGTCAGATCGCCGCCGATATCGATGGTGCCGGCTGCCGCGGCTGACGGCTGGCGGTTCATGAAACGTCACCTCCCGAAGATCCCGATCTAGCCTCTCCAGCTTTCCAGCCCGGCTGGGACACGATGCAGCGGACCCGGCTATTGCAACAGCCAGCCGGTCAGCTGCTCGTGCAGCGTCAGGGTCGCCAGCCGGGCCGCCTCGGCGAAGTCCGGGCCGCTGGAGGCGTGCGTCACGGCCCTGCACGAGCTGACAATGATGCCGCCGCCGCTGGACATCCCCGCCCTGGCCGCTTCCCTGACCGCGCCCTGCTTCCTGCCGACGCCCGCGATCAGCAACGGCAGGCTCGGCGCGACCGCCCGGATCAGGCTGAGCTCGCGCGGGTAGGTGGCACCGACCAGCAACCCGCAGTTGCGCGCTCATGCCAGCGGGCCCGAACTGCTCGTAGAACGCGGAGTTCGGCTTGTACGCGGCGACCAGGTCACGAGTCGCGTCGACAATCGCCCGGCCGAACTGCATGATCCGGGCGGCCATGCCGCCTGACCGCGTCGTCGCGAGCAGCTGCGCCCGGTCGCGCTCGCCGCCGACCGGCCCGTCGTGCTCGACGTGCGAACCGACCCTGACGTGCCGCCCGTGCCGCCGCACGCCACCTTCGAGCAGATGAAGGACGCCGCGAAGGCACTGCTCAAGGGCGACCCGAACCGGCTCGGCGTCATCAGGGAGGGCGTCATGACCAAGGTGCAGGAATTCCTCCCGCACCACAGCGACGCCTGATCCGCGGCTTCGCCGGGAGTCGGTCGCTGTTCGCGGCCGGCTCCCGGCATCCTGGCTTCATGAGCGAAACGCCTCCCGCGGCCGGCGATCACCACCACGGGCATGAGGGCAGTCACGACCACGGGCATCAGGGCGGTAAGGACTACGGGCCCGGGCACGCGTACGCGCCAGGGCCAGGGCTGCCGTCCCGCCTGCGGCACCTGCTGCGGCCGCATTCCCACGAGGCGGCCGACCAGGTCGACGCGGCCATGGAATCGAGCCGGGAGGGCATGCGGACGCTGTGGATCTCGCTCGGCGTGCTCGGCGTCACGGCACTGATCCAGGCCGCCGTGACCGCCATCTCCGGCTCGGTCGCGCTCCTCGGCGACACTCTGCACAACGCGGCCGACGCCCTGACGGCGGTGCCGCTAGGGGTCGCGTTCGTCATCGGACGGCGGCCGCCCACCCGCCGGTACACCTACGGATACGGTCGCGCCGAGGACCTGGCCGGGATCGCGATCGTGCTCACCATCGCGGCGTCGTCCGCGCTGGCGGCATACGAGGCCATCAGCCGCCTGCTGCACCCCCGCCACGTGTCGGACCTCATCGCCGTCGCGGTCGCCGCGCTGATCGGGTTCGCCGGCAACGAACTGGCCGCCGGGTACCGCATCAGGACCGGGCGCAAGATCGGGTCGGCCGCGCTCGTCGCCGACGGGCTGCATGCCCGCACTGACGGGCTGACCTCGCTGGCCGTGCTGCTCGGCGCCGGCGGGGTAGCGCTGGGCTGGGACTGGGCCGATCCGGTTGTCGGGCTGCTGATTACCCTCGCCATCCTCGCCGTCCTGCGTCAGGCGGCCAGGGAGATCTACCGCCGGCTGATGGACGCCGTCGATCCGGCCATCGTTGACCAGGCCGAGCAGGCCCTGCGCGCCGCACCCGGGGTGCTGGGTGTCGGGCAGGTACGGATCCGCTGGATCGGACATCAGCTCCGGGCCGAGTGCGAGGTCATCGTCGACCCGGCCAGCTCGGCTGTCCGCGCCCACCAGGTGACGGTCGGCGCCGAGCACGCCCTGCTGCACGCGATCCCCCGGCTGTCGGCGGCGCTCGTCCACGCGGATCCCGAGCCCGCCGAGGGAGCGAGTTACCACGACGTGCTCGCCTCGCACCGGGCGCAGCCAGCACCCCCCGCGCAGTAGCCGACATTTTGCTTGCTGGTACCGGAGCAGCGGGACTGACGAGGCGTGGCCAGGACACCTTGCCCGCCTGGATGAAATCCATATAATACAGATATGAAAACTCTACAATTTCTCGACGCCGACCGGCAGCTTGGCAACCTGGTCGGCGCGGTGCGCGCTGCCATGCGTCACCGGCCGGGCTGGACGGAGACCGTCGATCTGGTCGCGGACCGGCTCCGGCTGCACCTGCCCACGGCGGACATCCTGACCGCCGAGCAGCGCTACGGAGATCCGCTGACCTACCGCTGCCATCTGCTGCATGCTGAGTCCGACGGCTCGTTCTCGGTCGTCGCCCTGGTCTGGCGCCCTGGCCAGGCCACGCCGATCCACGACCATGTCACCTGGTGTGTCTTCGGGGTCATGCAGGGCAGCGAGCGCGAGGACCGGTTCACGCTGCGCGACGACGGCTGGCTGGAGGAGGCCGGATCATCGGTCAGCCAGGCCGGCGACGTCACCGGCCTGGTGCCTCCTGGCGACATCCACCGCGTGCGGAACGACGGGCCGCAGACCGCGATCTCGCTGCACATCTACGGCACCGACGTGAGCCGGCTGGGCACCAGCGTGCGCCGCGTCTATGACCTGCCCGTCGTCGCCGGCGAGCCGTTGCCGAAGGTCAGGTAGCGGCCCTGAGCAGTCGCGGCGATAGCCGCAGCCAGCCCGCCCCCGCCGGGCCGCCGCCCAATTTGCTAAGGACAACCTTATCAGTTTAGCCTTAGTATGTGACCGCTGACCCGCAGCTGACCGCAGATCCGGATGTCCAGGACATCGCCGCCGCGCTGCGGGTGAGCATCGGCCTGCTGGTGCGCCGGCTGCGCCAGGTCCAGCCCGACGGCGAGATCACGCTTCCCGAGACCTCAGCACTGGCGCGCCTGGACCGGGGCGGCCCGGCTACGCCGAGCGAGCTCGCCAGGCTGGAGCGGATCAGCCCGCAGTCGGTAGGTGCGACGATCGCCGCGCTCGAGGCACGCGGCCTGGTCGAGCGGCGCGCCGACCCTGGTGACGGCAGGCGAGCCGTCATCTCGCTGACCGACGCCGGCTCGCAGATGCTCAGGCACCGGCGGAACGCGCGGACCGAGAAGCTCGCCGCGGCCCTGTCGGCTGGTTTCTCGCCCTCCGAACTGAACCAGCTGAAGGCCGCCGCACCGCTAATCGAGCGGCTGGCGCAGAGCTTCTGATGACGGCGGCGACCGACGTAGGCACGGGAAGCGACCGCTACAAGTGGGTGGCCCTGTCGAATACGACAGCCGCCGTCTTCATGTCGGCCCTCGACGGGTCGATCGTCATCATCGCGCTGCCGGCGATCTTCCGCGGCATCCACCTGGACCCGCTCGCGCCAGGCAACGTCGTCTACCTGCTGTGGATGATCATGGGGTACCGGCTCGTCCAGGCCGTGCTCGTGGTCACCGTGGGGCGTCTCGGTGACATGTTCGGCCGGGTCAGGATCTACAACGCCGGCTTCGCGGTGTTCACCGCCGCCTCGATCCTGCTGTCGTTCGACCCGTATCAGGGTGCGCACGGGGCGCTGTGGCTGATCGGCTGGCGGGTACTTCAGGCCATCGGCGGTGCGATGCTGACCGCGAACTCGGCCGCGATCCTGACCGACGCGTTTCCTGCCGATCAGCGCGGCCTAGCGCTCGGCATCAACCAGGTCGCGGCCATCGCCGGCCAGTTCATCGGCCTGGTCGCCGGCGGCCTGCTCGCGGCTTGGGACTGGCGGGCGGTGTTCTGGGTCAACGTGCCCGTCGGCGTGTACGGCACGCTGCGCGCCTACCTGAAGCTCCGCGACAGCGGCGAGCGGCATCGCGGCCGGATCGACTGGTGGGGCAACGTCACCTTCGCCGTCGGCCTGAGCGCGATCCTGATCGCCATCACCGCCGGCCTGCAGCCGTACCGGCAGCACACCATGGGCTGGGCGAACCCGGTGGTCCTCGTCCTGCTGGCCGGCGGCATCCTGCTGCTCGCGGCGTTCGCCCTGATCGAGGCACGCGTCGGCGACCCGATGTTCCAGCCCAGCCTGTTCCGCATCAGGGCCTTCACCGCCGGGAACATCGCCGGCCTCGCGGTGTCCATCGCCCGGGGCGGGCTCCAGTTCATGCTCATCATCTGGCTGCAGGGGATCTGGCTGCCGCTGCACGGCTACAACTACAGCGACACGCCCTTGTGGGCCGGCATCTTCCTGCTGCCGCTCACCGCCGGCATCCTCATCGCGGGGCCGATCTCGGGATTCGCCTCCGACCGGTTCGGCGCCCGGGGCTTCGCCACCGCCGGGATGGTCGTGTTCGGCGCCAGCTTCATCGGCCTCATGTTGCTGCCCGTCGACTTCCCCTACTGGGCCTTCGCCCTCCTCACCGGGGCGAACGGGATTGGCGGCGGCATGTTCGCCGCGCCCAACTCGGCCTCGATCATGAGCAGCGTCCCCGCCAGATACCGCGGCGTGGCCTCCGGAATGCGCTCGACCTACCAGAACTCAGGCACGGCGCTGTCGATCGGCGTCTTCTTCTCGCTCATGATCGCCGGACTGGCCAGGACCCTGCCCCAGACATTGACGAACGGCCTGCGGCACCAGGGCGTTCCGCAGGCCGTCGCTCATCAGATCGGCTCGCTGCCGCCCGTCTCGTCGCTGTTCGCGGCCGTGCTCGGTGTCAATCCGGTCCAGCACCTGCTAGCGACCAGGGGCGTGCTTGCCTCCCTTTCCGCGGCGAGCCAGCGGACCCTGACCGGCAGGCAGTTCTTTCCCGCGCTGATTTCGGGCCCGTTTCACCACGGCCTGATGCTGGTCTTCGCCGTGGCCGCCGGCCTCTCGACAGTGGCCGCCTTTGCCTCGCTCCTGCGCGGCGGCCGCCCCGCCGCCACCCGGCAGCCCGGCCCCGTCCGGGTGACGCAGTCGCCAGGCGCGAAAGGGCCGCCAATAAGATAAGTGAATGCGATTCGGTGTCTTCATACCTCAGGGATGGCGTCTGGACCTGGCCGGCGTTCCGGTCGCCGAGCAGTGGGCCACGATGCGAGACCTGGCCCAGGCGGTGGATGCCGGCCCGTTCGAGTCGATCTGGGTCTACGACCATTTCCACACGGTCCCGGTGCCCACGCAGGAGGCCACTCACGAGGCCTGGTCGCTGATGGCGGCCTTCGCCGCCTCGACGAGGAGGGTCCGGCTCGGGCAGATGTGTACCTGCATCGGCTACCGCAACCCGGCCTATCTGGCCAAGGTCGCTGCCACCGTAGACGCGATCTCCGGCGGGCGGGTCGAGATGGGCATCGGCGCCGGGTGGTACGAGCACGAGTGGCGCGCCTACGGCTACGGCTTCCCCGGCGCGGGTGATCGGCTCGGCATGCTTGACGAGGGCGTGCAGATCATGCGGCAGCTGTGGACCGCAGGCACCGCGACCCTGGCCGGACAGCATTACCAGGTCGACGGCGCCATCAGCCAGCCGCTTCCGCTGCAGGACGGCGGCATCCCGCTGTGGATCGCCGGCGGCGGCGAGAAGAAGACGCTCCGGACCGCCGCCAAGTACGCCCGGTACACGAACTTCGACGCGACGCCTGATGTATTCCGCCGCAAATCGGAGATCCTGGCCCAGCACTGCAAGGACGTCGGCACCGATTTCGGCGCGATCGTCCGCTCAGCCAACTTCAACGTCATCATCGGCGAGACCGATAAGGACGTGGCGGACAAGCTGGACTGGGTACGCGCCCACTACGAGCCGCTGATTCCCCCCGAGGCCCTGGAGCGCAACTTGCGCATGCTGGCTTCCGGCCCGCTGGTCGGCACGCCCGAGCAGATCACCGAGCGGCTC
>JADGPC010000262.1 GCA_017882645.1 Streptosporangiales bacterium
CGATGTCCTCGATGGTCATGCCTGCCCTGGCCAGCGCCTGGCGGGACGCCTCGACGGGCCCCAGCCCCATGATCTCCGGCGACAGCGCGGTCACGCCGGTCGACACGATCCTGGCCAGCGGCGTGAGCCCGAGCTCGGCGGCCTTGCGGTCACTCATCACCACGACTGCCGCGGCGCCGTCGTTCAGCGGGCAGCAGTTCCCGGCGGTCACCGTGCCGTCCGGCCGGAACACCGGCTGCAGCGTGGCTACCCTCTCCAGCGTCGTCCCGGCCCGCGGCCCGTCGTCGGCCGCGACCACGGTGCCGTCTGGCAGGGTCGCCGGGGTGATGTCGCGCTGCCAGAACCCGTCGGCGAGCGCCTTTTCGGCCAGGTTCTGGGAGCGTACGCCGAACTCGTCCTGCTCGGCGCGGGTGATGCCGCGCAGCTGGGCGACGTTCTCCGCGGTCTGGCCCATCGCGAGGTAGATGTCGGGGATCTGGCCGTCCTCGCGCGGGTCATGCCACTCGCCGGCGCCGCCTGCGGCCCGGGCTGTGCCCCGCTCCTCGGCCTCGGCGAAGACCGGGTTCTTCGTGTCGGGGGCACCGTCACTGCTGCCCTTGATCAGCCTGCTGACGCACTCCACCCCGGCCGAGACGAAGACGTCGCCCTCGCCGGCCCTGATCGCGTGGTAGGCCATCCGGGTGCTCTGCAGGGAGGACGAGCAGTACCTCGTGATCGTGGTGCCGGGGATGCCGTCGTGGCCGAGCATCACGGCCACCACCCGGGCCATGTTGTAGCCCTGCTCGCCGCCCGGCAGCCCGCAGCCGAGAATCAGGTCCTCGATGTCGGCCGGGTCGAGCTGCGGCACCTTGGCCAGGGCCGCCTTGATCATCTGCACCGCCAGGTCGTCCGGACGGATGCTGGTCATGGACCCCTTGAAGGCCCGTCCGATCGGCGAGCGCGCGGTAGCGACGATAACTGCCTCTGGCATGGCTGGCTCCCTGGCGATACCCGTTTCTTTACCGCACAGTAGCTTACGGTCGCCGCGACGTCAGCCCCGTGCCAGGTCACCGCCGTGGCGGCCGGCCGGCACCTCAGCTAGCCACGCGGGGGCGGCCTCGGCTGGCTCCGGGTAGCGATCCGACGAGGGACGCCGCGTTCCACTTGGCCGCGCCGGCCAGGTCCCTGGCGTGCTCACGGGTGCTGTAGTCGAGCCGGGCCGAGGCCTGCGCGATCGCGAGATCGAGGTTGTTGCCGCACTGCTGGAGCAGGACGGAGAAATCCCTGCGCACCGGCTCGTGCAGGTCGTACCCGAACGAGCGGTGGATCCGGGCGAACATCGGCTTGTACATCCTGGCCCGCTCGTGCAGCCCGGAGGCGTAGGACATCGGGTTCTTCGGCCGCCGCCTGATGTAGTCGGGCAGCAGATCGGCGAAGGCCTGCCGGAGAATCCACTTCTCGACGCCGTCCCGCACCTTCAGCGTCATCGGCAGCCGCATCGCGAGGTCAACCAGGACCGGGTCGAGGAACGGCACCCTGGTCTCGACGCCGCTGGCCATGCTCGTCCGGTCGACCCGCTGCAGTTCGGTCCGGCCCAGGTTCGCGAGCTTGTGCAGGAACAGCCGCCGTGCCTGGGCCGGCCCGATCTGGTCGTACATCGGGTACCCGCCGAACAGCTCGTCCGAGCCGTCGCCGGTCAGCACGACCTTGATCCCGAGGCTCGCGATGCGCCGGAACAGCGGCACCGAGACGACCGCGTTGATGATGTCGCCGTACTCGGTGAGCTCGGAGATCCTGATCGCCTCCCGGATCTCGGCCAGCCGGATGTCGCGCGGGGTGATCTCGATCACCTCGTGCCGGACGCCGAGATCGGCGGTGAGCCGGCGGGCGTAGGCGATGTCCTCGCTGCCGGGCGCGCCGACCGTGAACGCCACGCAGTCGGGGTGGGCGGCACGGGTATGCAGCAGCGTCAGCGAGCTGTCCAGGCCGCCCGACAGGATCACGCCGACGGTCATCCCGGTGTCGAGGCGCACCTCGATACTGTCCCGCAGTGCCGCGCGGATCAGGCCAGCCGCCTCGGCGGCATCGGTGAGCGGCGCGACGTCCTCGGCCGGGCCGAGCGGGCTCAGCAGGTCGCTGTACCGGGACAGCTGGGGCTTGCCGCCCGGGCTCGCCCACCCGTGCTGGCCGGGGGGCACCTCCGCGACCGGAGCCCCGACCGGCACGAGCGCCTTGACCTCCGACGCGACATGCAGGCAGCCGCCGCTGACCGACCAGTACAGCGGCTTGACCCCGAGCGGATCACGGGCCAGGTACGTCCGGCCTGACCACCGCTCGGTGACCGCGAAGGCGAACTCGCCGCGCAGCCGCCGCACGGCGCTCTCGCCCCACTGCCCGAACGCCTCGGCGATCACCTCGGTGTCGCTCTCGCTGCGGAACTGGCGGCCCAGCCCGCGCAGCTCCTCGCGCAGCGCGCGGTGATTGAAGATCTCGCCGTTGTAGCAGAGCAGCCAGCGCTGGTCGGCGGAGATCCAGGGCTGGACCGCCCGGTCAGGGTCGACGATGCGGAGCCGCTGCGTTCCGGCCATCAGGCCGTCGCTGAGGCTGATCTCCTCGCTATCGCCACGTGGCTTCAGCACATCGAGCATCTGGCGGAAAGTAGCCGCGCTCGCACCAGGCCCCACGATCAGGGCAATGCCGCACACCGCTGGTCAGCTGCCTGCCCTGGGCGCAGGAATCCGGCGCGGCCCCTGAACCACGTCGGGGTGCAGGCACACGTGCCAGGCCTGGCCCTCGTCGATGACGTTGACCTCGCCGGCGCGCTGGCGGTCGAGCAGCAGCCCGCGCAGGATCCGGTGCGCGTGGAACCGGCGGTACCACTTCATCTCGATGTCGGCGGCGTAGCCCACGCAGTGCGCGCTCGGCAGCAGCGCGATGTAGCCGAGCGACTTGAGATGCCGCTGGTGCTCCATGCTCCGCGCCAGGCTGGTGACCCAGAGCGGCGGCGTTCCGTCCGGCGCGATCCGGGCGAACTCGTCGGCGAGCTGGTTCAGCCAGGCCACCGTCTGCGGCCGCGACCTGGGCAGCCACAGCCCGGCCGTCCGCGGTGAGCGCCCGGGCAGCGCCCGCCGCTCGGCCGAGCGCGCAGCCCTGGCCACCAGCGTGATGGCCTGGTGCCGGTACCGGAAGCTCAGCTGGCCGTCCTCGTCGAGCTCGTCGAGGTC
>JADGPC010000263.1 GCA_017882645.1 Streptosporangiales bacterium
CCAGCTCGACAAGGTCCATCAGGCCAGCCTCCAGGCCGCGTAGCCGCCGGGCGCGCGCCAGCCGCCGCCCAGCCCGAATACTAGAACCTGTTCTACATTCCGGGCGGTGCTATCGGCAAGGAGGAAGCGCCGGGCGCCCGCTGAAACCTGCTGGCGGCGGTCGTGATCGCTAGGCGGCGGGCACGGCCGCGATAGCGTCGATCTCCACCAGCTGGTCCGGGTAGCCCAGCATCGCGACGCCCAGCAGCGTGCTCGGAGCGTCGTGGTCGCCGAAGGCGCTGGCGACCTCGGTCCACGCGGCGACCAGATCGCTGCGATCGCCGCTGGCGACGTAGACCGTGGTCCTGAGTACGTCGCGCAGCGTGGCGCCGCATTCGTCCAGCGCGACGCGCAGGTTGTCCAGCGCCTGCCGCGCCTGCGCTGCGACGTCGCCTGGCGCGACGACCTGGCCCTGGCGGTCGAGCGGGCAGGCTCCCGCCGTGAAGACCAGGTCAGTGCCCCGGGCCGTCGCGGCGTACGCGTAGGGCACGCCCTCGAACAACCGGGTGCTCCGAATGAGTTCAACTGCCATGACTGCGCAGTCTGGCATGCTGACCGAGCGCGACAGGATGCCGGCATGCCGTCTCTCGCGGCCGGCCGCGCCGCGGACGCTAGGACCGGATTAACCGGACGTCTTGCTGTCCAGGAGCTGGAGCAGATCGTGGGCGGCGAGCTCGACTTCCTTGTGCCGCCATTCGGCGGCACGGAACTGGCAGGCGATCAGGCCCATGCGATGCAGCCGCCGGAAATCGCCGAAGACGAAGGCGTAGCGCGCCTTGGTATGGCCGTTCGCACCGTCGGTCAGACCCAGGTGCCAGCGCAGGTACTCGTCCCAGGAGTGCTTCCTGAGATAGTCATTCTGCTGTGTTGCGGCCGGCTGGACCTCGCTCCAGTCACTGGTCAGCACGTACTGACCGCGATCGATGAGCTCCTGCGCGAAAACCACGGCCTCGGGATTGACGGAGTAGGACGCCATGGCGATCAGCGTGCCCCGCCGCCTCGAAGGCATGCATGCGGATGCGTGGACCGGCCCCGCGGGCTGGCGGCAGGCGCTGCAGTGAGCAGCCTGCCAGGCACCGCTGTCCAGAATGCTTCCGCTCGTTCGTCGTGGTAGCGGAGCTCTCGCTAGTCTCGCGGGAGACGGCAACGACGGCGTGATGTAGGAGGCAACGGTGAACGACCAGCCGGAGAACCTGAGGATGACGCAGGGGGCACGGGCGGACGGGCCGCTGCCAGCGGTAACGGACCGGGCGACCTGGCAGGCAAAGCTCGATCACCTTCTGGTCAGGGAGAAGGCGCATACCCGCGAGAGTGACGCGATCGCGGCGGCCAGGCGCAGACTGCCGATGGTAGAGGTGGATCCGTCTATCCCGGTGATCGGTGAAAGCGGCCGGATCCCGCTGGCGGACGTCTTCGAGGGACGACGCCAGCTGATCGTTTACTTCCACATGTGGCACACCGGCCAGCCCGCCGAGAACCAATGCGAAGGCTGCACGTTCTTTAACGGGCAGGTCAGCGAGCTGTCCTACCTCCACGCCCGCGACGTTACCTACGCGACCTTTTCCGAGGGCCCCTACGAGGAGGCCGCCGCCTACCGCCGCTTCATGGGCTGGGACATGCCGTGGTACTCGGCGCAGGAATCCGCCGACGCGTTGCTGGCCGGGCGCTGGTTCGGCATGCTCGTGTGCTACCTGCGTGACGGTGACCGGGTATACGAGACCTACTGGACCTCCGGCCGCGCATCCGAAGTCACGGCACCGGCCTACGGGCTGCTCGACATGACGGTCTACGGCCGTCAGGAGACTTTCGAGGACTCGCCGGCGGGCTGGCCGCAGCGCTGGGCGAACAACGGCGACCAGTTCCGGACCGAAGGGCGCCCCAGTGCGCAGTGGCAACGGCTGGCCGCGGGCCGGTCCGATGACCTGACGGCTACTCCGCCGCGCTGACGGGTGCCGGCCTTCGTCCGGACGGCGGCGCGGGCATGATGGGCGGCATGAGCGCTGATGGTCGCGAGTGGGTCGAGCAGCTGCCTGCCGAGCTGGACGGACAGCGGGCGCTGCTGCGGGGGCTGCTGCGGGAGTGCGAGTCGAACGACAGCATCAGGTGGCTGGTGATCGCCTGCTCGCTGGGCCGCGGTGCGGCCGATCGCCTGTCCGATCTGGATATGGGGATGGGGGTCGCGGACGAGCACTTCGATGAAGCGATCCTGGACGTCCGCCGGACCGTCGACGGGCTCGGCGAGCTCGTCGACAGCTACCACCACCAGCTGCCCGGGCTCACGATGGGCCACGAGCGGATTTTCGCCCAGTACGCCGACCGCTGCCAGGTCGACCTCGTGGTCCTTCCCGCGTCTGCGTATGAGTCGGTCGGGCCGATCCGCGACGAGGTCGTTCTCTACGACCCCGATAATCGGCTGGCCAGAACCTTCCAGCAGACGGCAGTGACGCCCGAGCAGGTCCGCGAGTGGGCCTTCGGCGGCTGGTGCGCGCTGGCTGACCTGGGAAAGTACCTGCGTCGCGGGTCGCCGTGGGAAGCGCTGCAGCGGCTGACCGAGGCCCAGGGCCAGCTCTGGCGGCTGTGGGCCGCCGTCCGCGGCGTACCCAACCCGCAATTCGGACTGACCAGCCTCCTGGACTTCGCTCCCGGGCAGATCCCGGCCGAGATGGAAGCAACCGTCTCTGACCTCAGTCCCGGCCGCTTGCTGGCGGCGGCCCGGCACTCGGCCCGGCTGCTGACCGAGGTCGGCGAGCACCTTCGGCCCGGTCAGCGGGCCGCCCTGCCACTGGCCATGGGCCGCTACGTGACCAGCGATCTGCACGACCTGGCCACCTCGCTCGATGCTTACTAGAACCTGTTCTACCTTTTTGCCGGCCGGGCTGGCAGGATCGGACCTGACCTGACCGGACGGAGGTTCCGTGCGCTTCTCTTACGCCGAGTCCATGACCGACCCGTCGTTCTACCTGCCGCTGGCCCGGGCCGCCGAGGCCGCCGGCTACGACTCGATGGTCATTCCCGACAGCATCTGCTACCCGGCGCACGCCACGAGCACCTACCCGTACAGCCCCGACGGCACCCGTGAGTTCCTGGACGGCAAGCCGTTCCTCGAGCCGTTCTCGCTGATCCCGGCGCTCGGCGCGGTGACGCAGCGGCTGAGGTTCGTGACGTTCGTGCTGAAGCTGCCCGTGCGCAATCCGGTCCTGGTCGCCAAGCAGGCCACCTCCACGGCGGTGCTCACCGGCAACCGGCTCCTGCTCGGGGTCGGGACCAGCCCGTGGCGCGAGGACTACGACATACTCGGCGTCCCGTGGGAGCGCCGCGGGCGGCGGCTGGACGAGGATGTCGAGATCATCCGCGGGCTGGCCGCGGGCGGCTACTTCGGGTACGACGGTGAGCTGGTGACGTTCCCGCCCGTCAAGCTCTCGCCGGTGCCGACCGAGCCCATCCCGATCCTGTTCGGCGGCCACAGCGAGGCCATGCTGCGCCGGGCGGCCAGGACCGGCGACGGCTGGATGCACGGCGGCGGCGACCCGGCCGACCTGCCCGGCCTGCTGGCCAGGCTGGCCGAGCTGCGCCGGGCGGAGGGAACGGCGGACCAGCCGTTCGAGGTGCACGTCATCTCGATGGACGCGTTCAGCGTGGACGGGGTTCGCCGGCTGGAGGACCAGGGCGTCACCGACGTGATCGTCGGCTTCCGGTGGCCCTACGCCGCCGAGCCGGATACGCAGCCGCTGGCGGACAAGATCGGCGCGCTGACGATGTTCGCCGAGAAGGTCATCGCAAAAGTCCGGGACGGAAACGCTTAGCCGTAGGCTCAGCGTCAATGGCAGCCGCTTTCTCTCCGACTAGCGACCAGGAGCTCCGAGGATGGCCGACAAACCGGGCGCACGGGAGCTGGCGCGCCGGTCTCAGGCGGCAGTCGAGGCGAAGGACAGGGACGCCTGGCTCGGCCTGTTCGCCGCCGATGCCGTGGTAGCTGACCCGATCGGGCCGTCCCCGCTGGACCCGGCCGGGCAGGGTCACTGCGGGCTGGCCGCGATCGCCGCGTTCTACGACACGGTGATCGCGCCGAACGACCGGATCAGCTTCGAGATCGAGCGGTCCTATCTGTGCGGCGACGAGGTCGCCGACGTCGGCGTTATCCGCACGACGCTGCCCGGCGGAGACCATGTCGTGGTGGTCCGCGGGGTCTACACCTACCGCGGCGACGGCACCGGAAAGCTCGCTGCCCTGCGCGCCTACTGGGAGTTCGACGCCGCGGAGATCGGGCCGGCCGCCGGCAGCGGCGGCTAGCTCAGGAGCCCGGCCATCCGCTGCGCGACCTCCTGAAGATCGCCATCGCGCCCGGCGAAGGCGCAGTAGGCCAGATGCACCAGCCCGATGTGGAGCTCGTAGCACCTGAGCCGCTCGTCCATCATCGGCACGGCCAGCGCCGTCCGCTGGTAGTGCCGGGTCACGACGTCGCGGAAGCCGACCGCGTCGATCGCCGGGTGCCAGGGGGCCCAGAAGGTGAACCAGGCGACGTCGTACAGGAAGTCCCCGTATGCCGAGCAGCCCCAGTCGAAGACGGCCTCGAGCCGGGTTCCGTCCCCGCTGACGAGCACGTTCCGGTTGAGCAGATCCATGTGGATGACGTGCCGGAGCTCAGGGCAGCTGGCCGCCAGCGCCCGCATCTCGCGCTCGCCCGCGACGAACAGCTCGTCCAGCCCGGCCGCCTCGGCCAGCCTGGCCCGCCAGCCGCTGACCCGGCCGCCCGGGTGGTCCTCGAGGGTGACGGTCAGCCAGTCACGCCAGCTCGCCGGCGCGTCCGGGTCGCCGGCCGGCCAGACCGGCGACGCGTCCGCCGGGACAGGGACGAGCCGGAGCGCGTCGAGGGCCCGCAGCAACGCCGGCATCAGCCGCTCGAGCCGGGGCCGGTCCAGTGCCTCGAGGAACGTTCCGAAATGGCGCTCCGAGATCGCGTAGCACCCGCCGGCCGCCGCGCCGATGTCCAGGACCGCGGGGACGGGAAGGTCAGGTCCGGCGAACCTCATGGCCGCCCGGTCCTTCTCGAAGTCCTCGCCGTACGCGCCGAACCGCGCGACCAGCGGCCGGCCGCCGAGCTCGAACGAGTACGCCCTGGACCAGTCACCGCCGCCCAGCTCGGCAACCTGGCCAGCCCGGCCGGCGTAGCGCTCGGCCAGGAAGGCCGCAGCCTGGCCGAGGCTCACCCTAGTGCGCACAGCTGCCAGCCCCCCGCTGCGATCGGGTCGATACGATGTCGATCCTGACATGGCGAGGGGCACGGCAGCACATGGGACCTGGCAGCACCGCTTCCGTCGAGCCTGATCAGCCGAGGCACTTTCCGTGCCTGTTCTCGCCGCTGCGGATCGGGCCGGCGACGATCCGCAACCGGATCGTCTCGTCCGGCCACGACACCGTGATGGCGGTCGACGGCAAGGTCTCCGACCAGCTGATCGCGTACCAGGAGGCGCGAGCGGCTGGCGGGGCCGGGCTGATCGTCGTCCAGGTGGCCGGGATCCACGCCTCAGCCAGGTACAGCAGCCACGTGCTGATGGCCGACGGCGACACCTGCATCCCCGGCCTCGCCCGGCTCGCCGACGCCGTGCACGCCCACGGGACCGTCGTCTTCCAGCAGCTCTTCCACGACGGGCGAGAGCTGATGGAATCGGCCGACGGCACGCTCCCGGTGGCCTACGCGCCGTCCGCTGTTCCGAACGAGCGGTTCGGCGTCATGCCGCGGGAGATGCCGGCCAG
>JADGPC010000030.1 GCA_017882645.1 Streptosporangiales bacterium
AGCCGGGCGAGCGATGGGACGGAGCCAGCCCGGCGACGCTGGAGCGGATCTGCTTTCACCTGCTCCAGGAGTACGCCAGGCATGTCGGCCACCTGGACATCGTCTGCGAGCTCGCCGCCGGCCAGACTGGCGAGTGATACCGCCGCCGACGACGGTGACCCCGCTGCGGGTCAGGCGAGGCGCTCGATGATCGTGACGTTGGCCTGGCCGCCGCCCTCGCACATGGTCTGCAGGCCGTACCGTCCGCCGGTCCGCCGCAGGCCGTAGAGCAGGGTCGTCATCAGCCTGGCGCCCGTCGCGCCGAGCGGGTGGCCGAGCGCGATCGCGCCCCCGCTGATGTTCACCCGGCTCAGGTCGGCGCCGGTCTCCCGCTGCCAGGCGAGCACGACCGGCGCGAACGCCTCGTTGATCTCGATCAGGTCGATGTCTTCCAGCCTCAGCCCGGCCTTGGCCAGCGCGCGACCGGTCGCGACGATCGGCGCGGTCAGCATCAGCACCGGGTCGTCGCCGCGGGCCGAGATGTGCCGGATCCGTGCCCTCGGCCGCAGGCCCTGCTCAAGGACCGCCTGCTCGGACGCGATCAGCAGCGCGGCTGCCCCGTCGGCGATCTGGCTGGACAGCGCGGCCGTGATCACGCCGCCGTCTTCGGCCGGCCGCAGCGGCGCCAGCCTGGCCATCCGCTCGAGCGAGGTGTCACGGCGCGGGCATTCGTCGTCGCTGACGTCACCGTACGGCTCGATCTCGTCCGCGAACTCGCCCGCGTCGATGGCGGCGATGGCCCGCTGGTGGCTGGCCAGCGCGTACTCCTCCATCTCGGCCCGGCCGATCCCCCACTTGGCCGCGATCAGGTCGGCCGCCCTGAACTGGGAGATCTCCTGGCCGCCGTACCGGCGCTGCCAGCCGTCCGAGCCGCCGAACGGATCATCGTGGCCGAACTGCCGGCCGGCCGTCATCGCGGCCGCGATCGGAATCTGGCTCATGTTCTGCACGCCCCCGGCGACGACCAGGTCGGCGGTGCCGCTCAGCACCGCCTGCGCGGCGAAATGCACAGCCTGCTGAGACGATCCGCACTGCCGGTCGACGGTGACGCCGGGCACGGCCTCCGGCAGCCCGGCCGCCAGCCAGGCCGTTCGCGCGATATCGCCAGCCTGCGGACCGATGGTGTCCACGCAGCCGAAGATCACGTCGTCGACGGCGAGCGGATCGATGCCGGTTCGCTGCACCAGCGTGCCGATCACGTGCGCCCCGAGGTCGGCGGGGTGCGCGCCGGCCAGCGCGCCGCCACGCCGGCCGACCGGCGTCCTGACCGCGTCGACTATGAACGCCTCAGCCATCGGGCCTGCCTTTCTGCTCGCCACCAGAGTAGAACACGTTCTAGCCGGCCTGGTTCTGCGGAGGCTCACACGGAACTCATACGCAATTCGCGGCCCTCCCGAGGCTGGGTGGCGAAGGATGGCGGACATGAACGCGCTGACCGAGATCAGGGACCCGGCGACGCCGGCCGCTCCGGCCGGCCGGGGCCGGCTGGAGATCGCCGTGGCGGTGGCCGCCTTCGCGGTGCTGTGCGTGGTGGTGCTGACCGTCGCGCCCCAGCTGGTGGAACCCGACGACTACGCGTACCGCGCCTCGATCGTGGCCATCACCCAGGGACACTTCCTGAGCCTGTCGGCCGCGCAGTTCCATGCGCTGTCCGCCCAGCTAGCGCGCTCGTCAGGGGGCGGGCACCAGGTTAGGGCGGCGGGACCGGGCGGCGGCGTGCCTTCGATCGCCCAGTGGGTGCAGCTTCCCGACGGGCGGTCGATCAGCGAGAAGGATCCCGGCTACCCGTTCCTGGCCGCGCCGTTCCAGGCGCTGGGCATCATCCGGCTGGCGCCGCTGTTCTACGGGGCTCTGGCCTGCCTGGGCCTGTTCGCGGGCGCCCGGCGCTGGCTGGGCCGCTACGGCGGCACCGCCGCGGTGGTCCTGTTCTGCTCGTGCGGCGCGGCCATGCTGTTCGCCTGGCGCGACTACATGCCGACGTTCACCGACGCGTCGCTGATCGCGGCCGGCACCGGCGTGGTGCTGTGGGCCGTGCTGGCCGCGGAGGCCGCGCCGCGGCGGCGCACCTGGGCCGGGCTGGCCGGGTTCGTGGCCATCGAGGCCGCGGTGTTCGTCCGCTACACCAACGTCGTCGTTCTCGTGGTCGCGGTCGTCGCCGTGGTCGCGGCCTGGCGGCTGACGTCCGTCCGGCTGCCCGGCCGCTCGCTGGCCTGGTGGCTCGGCTCCGCCGTCGGGTTCGGCGCGGGCGTGGCCGTCTTCGACACCCTGGTGTACGGCGGGCCGCTCACGACCGGGTACTCCCCCGGCGAGATCACCTTCAGCCTCAGCGCGATCGGCCCCAACCTGCGCTACATGCCCGCGCACCTGCTCCAGGCGATGCCCATGCTCGTGCTCGCCCTGGTCGCAGTCGGGTGGATCGCCGGGCGGTGGCTGCGCCGGGCGGCGCGCGCGCCCGCCATGGCCGGCGGGACCGCCGCCGCCAGCGAGACCGCCGCGCTCGCCCGCCGCGATGCCGCCGTCGGGCTCGCCCTGGCCGCGTCCTGGTTCAGTGTCTGGGGGCTCTATGCCGCGTACACATGGACGGCGAATCCCGGCCTCAATACCTTGCAGTCGGCCAGGTTCTACCTGCCCGCGGCCGGCCCGATCGTGCTGCTCGGCGCCTGGCTGGTCGTCCGGGTGGCGGTGCTCGCTCGCGGGCCGGGGCGGCTCTTCTGGCCGGCCGCGTGCCGGGGCGGCGGAGACTCGCCGCGGTGACGTCGGCCGCGCTCGTGGTGGCGATAGTCGGGATCGGCATCGTGAACTTCCATGACATGCGCGACTTCGGCCGGGGATCCGTCGTGCGCGGGCCGAACGGGCGGCCGGTCCCCGTGGTACACGGCGGGCCGCCGCCGGGAAGCCGCCCGCCCGGCCAGCCGCCAGGCTGACGGCTCCGGCCGGGCGTCATCGGCTGGACGCGTCAGCACGGTCCGGGGCCAGCGCCGCGTCCGCGCGCAGGCCGGGCGGCAGGTAGGCCGCGCCAGGACCGCCGGAGCGCGCCGAGTCGGCCGGGTTGGAGATCGCGCACCGGTCCAGCGAGAGGCAGCCGCAGCCGATGCAGGAGTCGAGCCCGTCGCGCAGCGAGACGAGCGCGCCGATCTGGTCGTCGAGCCGGCTCCGCCAGCCGCGCGACAGCCGCGACCAGTCGGACCTGGTCGGCGTCCGCCCGGCCGGCAGCGAGGCCAGCGCGGCGGCAACCTCGTCGAGGCTGAGCCCGATGTTCCGCGCGGCCCTGATGAAGGCGAGCCGGCGCAGCGCACTTCGCTCGAACCGGCGCTGCCCGCCCGACGTCCTGGTGGCGGGCAGCAGGCCGAGCCGCTCGTAATAACGAACCGCCGAGTCGGCGAATCCGCTCCGCCTGGCGATCTCGCCGACCGTCAGCAAGTCCGTGGTGTGCATCGCAGTCTCGCCCTTGACTTGAAGTTGACTTCAAGTACCAGTATGACACGCATCCGACAGTAAGGAGCACGACATGCCTGTCGCACTGATCACCGGTGCGTCCCGCGGGCTGGGTGAGGCGACGGCCCGAGCGCTGGCCGGGCGCGGCTGGTCGCTGGTCGCCGACGCCCGGCGCGGAGCCGACTTGACCGACGCGCTGCGCGGACTCCCCCGCGTCATCGCGATTCCCGGCGACGTGACCGATCCCGGTCACCGCGCCCAGCTGGCCGCATCGGTCGCGCGGCTCGGCCGGCTCGACGTGCTGATCAACAACGCGAGCTCGCTGGGCCCCAGCCCGCTTCCGGCGCTCCGCGACTACGACCTCGACGAGCTTCGCCGCGTGCAGGAGACCAATCTCCTCGCGCCGCTCGCCCTGATCCAGCTGCTGGCCGGCCCGCTGACCGCGTCCGGCGGCACGATCGTCAACATCAGCTCGGACGCCGCCGTCGAGGCCTACCCCGGCTGGGGCGGCTACGGATCGGCGAAGGCGGCCCTCGATCAGCTCACCGCCGTGCTCGCCGCGGAGGAGGAGTCGCTGCGGTGCTATGCGTTCGATCCGGGCGACATGCGGACGGAGATGCACCAGC
>JADGPC010000264.1 GCA_017882645.1 Streptosporangiales bacterium
CGGCGTAGAGCCGGGAGGCCGGCTGGATCCTGAACCAGGGCGAGACGGTCGCCTGGCCGGCCGCGAGCGCCAGCCGGTAGGTTCCCGGCCGGCGCGTGCGGCTGAACCTGGCCGCCCAGACTGCCGGGTACCGGTGACTCCAGGGACCCAGATCGGTGCGGGCCACGCCGCGCGCGACGACGCGGCACGAGCCGCGGCTGATCAGCTCCCAGCGCGGAGCCGGCCCGTGCGACCTGGTCATGATCTCCGCGACCTTCGACGCCGTCAGCGGGTAACCGACCTGATCGACCCTGATCACCGCTGCGGGCGGGGCACCGGACCCGCCGGCTGCGGGCCGGGACCCGGAGGTGCCGCCGGCTGCCTGGGCGTGGCACGCTGGCTGGGCCGCGTCCCCGGCCCCGCTGTCCCCGGCCCCCGCGTCCGACGTCAAAGTTCCCCGGGCGGCGGCCGGCCCTGCGGCGGCCAGTATCCCGGCTGCCGCCAGGCTCACCGCCGCGATTACCGATGCCAGCCGCGCTCGCCGCAGGATCATTGGGTCAGGCTAAGCCCGGGAGCAACCAGCACACAATGACATCGAGCGCGTTATCTCGGACTTATTCGTCGAGACACGCAGTCGCCCGTCCTGCCGTTGCCGGCCCGGACGCGGCCGCAGCAGGATGGATCCATGCAGCCAGCGGAAGTCATCCACGCCCTGTGGGAGCGGATTCAGGCCAGGGACTGGCCGGGGGCCGCCGAGCTCGTTGCCGACGACGCGGTCATCGACTGGCCGGTCAGCTCCGAGCGGATCGTGGGCAAGTCCAACTTCATCGACCTGAACCGCGAGTACCCGGAGGGCTGGTCGATCCGCGTGCTGCGGATCGTGGCCGACGGCGATCAGGTCGTCTCCGAGGTCGAGGTGCCGCACGAGGACCTCGGCGTGTTCCGGGTCGCGTCCTTCTGGACCGTCACGGGAGACCAGGTCGTCCGCGGCACCGAGTACTGGACCAGCCTGGGCGCCGACCAGAGCCCCGCCTGGCGGGCGGCCTACGTCGAGCGGTACTGACATCAGCCGGACGCCAGTTCGCTGATCAGACGCCCAGGCCGCGGCCGATGATCTCCTTCATGATCTCGGTCGTGCCGCCGAAGATCGTCTGCACCCGGCCGTCGGCGAACGCGCGCGCGACCTGGTACTCGCGCATGTAGCCGTAACCGCCGTGCAGCTGAAGGCACCGGTCGACGACCCGGTTGCACAACTCGGTGTCCCACCACTTCACCATCGAGGCATCCTCGTTGGAGAGCCGGCCCGCGTTGTGCTCGAGCACCGCCTTGTCGGTGAACGCCCGCGCGACGGCCAGCTCGGTCGCCATTTCGGCCAGAACGAACCTGTTGTGCTGGAACCTGCCGATCGGCCGCCCGAACGCCTGACGCTGCTTGCAGTACTCCAGCGTGGTCTCGAAGATGGCCTCGGCTCCGGCCAGGGCCGCGGTCCCGATGGCGATCCGCTCCCGCGGCAGGTTCTGCATCAGCGCGATGAACCCGCCGCCCTCGGGACCGAGCAGGTTCCCGGCCGGAACCCGGACGTCACTGAAGAACAGCTCGGAGGTGTCCTGCGCGTGCATACCTACCTTGTCCAGGTTGCGGCCGCGCTCGAATCCGGCCGTTCCCCGCTCGACGACGAGCAGGCTGATCCCCCGGTGACCGGCGTCCGAATCAGTCCGGGCAACGACGATCACCAGGTCGGCTAGCTGGCCGTTCGAGATGAACGTCTTCTGCCCGTTCAGAATGTAGGTGTCCCCGTCTCGCACCGCCGTGGTGCGGATGCCCTGCAGGTCACTGCCAGCCCCCGGCTCGCTCATCGCGATCGCCGTGATCAGCTGGCCGCTGCAGTAACCGGGCATCCAGCGCTGCGCCTGCTCGGGTGTCATCAGCCGGCGGAAGTACTGCCCGTTGATGTCGTTGTGCACCGAGAACCCGGGGCCGTGCGCCCCCGCCCTGGCCATCTCCTCGTTCAGGACCAGGTAGTAGCGGTAGTCGTCGTTGCCGCCGCCGCCGTACTGCTCGTCCACGTCGATGCCGAGCAGTCCGGCCTGGCCGGCCGCCAGCCAGACGTCGCGGGACACTACGCCGTCGCGTTCCCACTGCTCGTGGAACGGAGCGACCTCCTTGGCGATGAACGAGCGCACCATGTCCCTGAAGGCCCCGTGGTCGCTGGTGAAGATGTCGCGCTGCATGTACCCCGTCCTCGCGGCTGACCAGATCGTGCACGGCGAAGGTAACACGAGCAGGTCAGCAGCAGTTGGCTGTTGTGAAGTCTTTCTTTCGCAATTATGCTTTCACAGCATGTCCTTCACAGCGCCCGACGAGGCTCCGGCAGGCCCGGACGAGCTAGGCGAGCCCGAGTCTGGCCGCCAGGAGAAGCCGGTCGAGATCTCCGATCCGCTGGCACTCAGGGCGCTGGCCCATCCAGCCCGGCTGGCGATCTTGCAGCACCTGATTCTCGATGGCACGGCCACCGCGACCGAGTGCGCGGAGGTGGCCGGCCTGTCCCCGTCCGCCTGCAGCTACCACCTCCGCGCGCTGGCGCGGTACGGGTTCGTCGACGAGGATCCGGCCGGGGGCGAAGACCGCCGGCACCGGCCGTGGCGGGCGCGCTACGTCTCGATGACCGTCGGCAGCGACTCCAGTCAGCCCGAGGCGGTGCGAGTGGCCAGCCGCCTGCTGGTGGAGAGCGTCCAGGCGCAGTTCGAGAAGGTGCGGGCGAATTACCTGGACCACGAGGCCAGCTATCCGGCCGACTGGCAGCGCGCCGCGGGCGCTAGCCAGGACGTCCTGCACGTGACGCCCGCCGAGCTGGAGGAGATCAGGGCCAGCATCCACGAGATCCTGGCCCGGAACAGGCGGCTGAAGCGGCACGACCAGCCGCCTGGTGCCCGCCGGGTGCACGTGATGCTCAACTTCACCCCCTGGTTTACCCCCGACGCCGCGGTGTGACCGGCGAGACAGGAGCACGCAGGTGACCTCGGAAACCTCGGGCCGACCGGGTATCGCCGTGCGGCTGGCCGGCGCCTTCCGCGGCGGGCCCCTCGCCGTCAGGGATTTCAGGCTGCTCAGCATCGGCCAGCTGGCGTCGACTGCCGGGGACTTCTGCTACGCGGTCGCGCTCCCCTGGCTCGTCCTGTCGACGCACGGCGGCACGGTGCTGCTCGGCACCGTTCTCGCCTGTTACGGAGTTCCGCGTACGGTGCTGATCCCGGTCGGCGGCATCCTCGCCGACCGGATCAGCCCGCGCGCGGTCATGCTGGCCGCCGACGTCGTCCGCTGTGTGCTCGTCGCCGTCCTGACCGTGTTCGCGGCGCGCAGCCTGGTCTCGCTGGCCTTCCTCGGCCCGGTCGCCGCGCTGATCGGAGCGGGCGAGGGCCTGTTCCTGCCTGCCTCGGCCGCGATCATGCCGTCCCTGCTGCCAGCCGACCAGCTGCAGGCGGGCAACGGCCTGTCCGCCGCGATGATCCAGATCGGCAGCCTGGCCGGACCGGTGCTTGGCGGGATCCTGGTCACGACGGCTGGATCCGCTCCAGCATTTGCCATCGACGCGGCCTCGTTCGCGATCTCGGCCGCTGCCCTCGCCGTGATGCGCGGCCGCCGCGAGCCAGCGGCCGGTCCCGCACGCCAGGAGCCCGCCGGCGCCACCGATCCAGCCTCAGCTCAGCCAGATCCGGCGAGCCGCGAAGAGATCAGCATCTGGCGGTTGTTCCGGAACGCGAGAATCCTGCAGGCCATCGTGCTCATCGCCGTGCTGGCGAACTTCGTCATCTCCGGCGCCTTCGAGGTAGCCCTCCCGGCGCTCGCGCACGCCAGATTCGGTGCCGCCGGCTTCGGCTCGCTGA
>JADGPC010000031.1 GCA_017882645.1 Streptosporangiales bacterium
GCCAGCGCCATGGCCGCGGTCCAGTTGGGGCGCCGCCGTTCCTTCAGCTTGACCGGCGTCACCGGCTGGAAGACGTCCGCCGCGCTGATCGCCTGCGGCGCGCCCATCGTCGCGTCGTACTCCTCGATCAGGGGCTCGGGATTCATCCCGACGGCGCTGGCGATGCTGCGGATGTGCCCGCGGGCGTAGAAGTCTCCGCCGCAGCCCGAGAAGTCGCCACGCTCGATCCCGCGGATGATGGTTTCCCTGATGCAGGTGCGCTGGCTCACCTGCGTGACAGTCAGTCCGGCCTGGCGGCGTCCCTCTGCCAGCGCGTCACCGATACTCATGCCGCGCCTCCAACGTTCCTTTTCAATGGCCGCTGCCAGTTCAGATTCGGGCGCATAGCTATGATCCCGCTCCCCCGTTCCCCTTTTCAGGGGCTGGTGACCCAGTGTAGACACCCCGCTACTCTGCGGCGAGAACCGGACCGGGTGTCAGGTAGGTCAATGCCAATAAGCAAATCCGGTTACGCAATCCCCACCCCCTCATGCCCACAGGTCAGCCAGCCAACACCCACGCACTGGGCGACCTTTCACCAGGCCAGAGCACAGGGGAAGGGCGGGCGCCGGCAGCGGCGGGGCGGGCTACTTGCCGCGCAGCGAATCGAGCACCTCGGCAAGGTCGTCGGGGCGGACCAGCACATCTCTGGCCTTGGACCCCTCGCTCGGCCCGACCACGCCCCGGCTCTCCAGCAGGTCCATCAGCCGGCCGGCCTTGGCGAACCCGACCCGGAGCTTGCGCTGGAGCATGGACGTCGACCCGAACTGGGTGCTGATGATGAGCTCGGCCGCGCGGAGCACGTCGTCGAGGTCGTCGCCGATGTCCGCGTCGATCTCGCGCTGCTTGCCCTCCGCGGCCGTGACGTCCTCGCGGTAATCGGGCTCTGCCTGCCGCTTGCAGTGGCTGACGATCTCCCGGATCTCCTTCTCGGTCACGTAGGCGTTCTGCAGCCTGATCGGCTTGCTCGCCCCCATCGGAAGGAACAGGGCGTCGCCCTGGCCGACCAGCTTCTCCGCGCCCGGCTGGTCGAGGATGACCCGGCTGTCGGTCAGGCTCGAGGTCGCGAACGCCAGCCGGGACGGCACGTTGGCCTTGATCAGGCCGGTGACCACGTCCACGCTCGGCCGCTGGGTCGCGAGCACCAGGTGGATGCCGGCCGCCCTGGCCAGCTGGGTGATCCTGACGATCGCGTCCTCGACGTCACGAGGCGCCACCATCATCAGGTCGGCCAGCTCGTCGACGACGATGAGCAGGTACGGGTACGGCACGTACTCCCGCTCGCTGCCCGGCGGCACCTTCACCTTGCCGGCCCTGACCGCCTTATTGAAATCGTCCATGTGCCGGAACCCGGACGCCGCCAGGTCGTCATAGCGGCGGTCCATCTCGCCGACCACCCACTGCAGTGCGTCCGCAGCCCGTTTCGGGCTAGTAATGATCTGCGTGATGAGGTGCGGAATGCCCTGGTAAGCGGTCAGCTCCACACGCTTGGGGTCGATCAGGATCATCCTGACCTCATCCGGGTTGGCCCGGATCAGGATCGAGGTGATCAGCCCGTTGATGCAGGTCGAGTTGTGCGTCGGGACGCAGGAGCGGCTGGCCAGGTAGAGCCGGCTGCTGCTGCTGACCTCGATGCAGCGGACAGGCACGGACGCCACTGGCCTGACTGCGCTGATGTAGCGCTGGCGGGCCTGGCTGTTCGGCCTAATGTCGGCCTGCCGCGCCAGCTTGCGGTTGAGCCGGAATACCGGCTCGTGCGGCCGGAAGCACACGCTATACGCCACTGACCTGGCCTCGGTGCGTCCCTGGCACGGCTTGGTCAGGAGAGTCGCCTTGTAGCCAAGTCCGTGCACCAGATCCAGCGTGTCCCTGGCCAGGCGCTCATTCGTGGCCGTGAAGACGACGGCTCCGCTCCGCCCGCAGTAGCCGTCCGTGTCGAGCAGGCCGGCCAGGATGGCGCGGCGTTGCTCGATCGAAGCCCGCAGGTACGACTCGGGTATGTGCTTGTTGCCCAGCAGACCCAGCTTGCGCAGGCGCGCCGAGACGCCTGCACGAGACTGCTGCCATGCCGAGCCCTCCGTTACTTGCGAGATGCCATATAGCAGTCGTGCGGACTGCTTGGTGACGGTGTAGCCCTCAGCGCGAATCGCATCGAGGATCTCCGCGTCGGCGGAGGTGATACGGGCGCTGTCCGAGTGCCCGTCACCGAGCCACGCGCCGAGCGTGTAGGGCATAACTGGGAGATCACGTTCGGGATAGTCGAGCGGCCCGCACAAGCCGACGGAGTGATTCACTCGCCCGGCCGCGTACAGCGAACTGGCGATCTGCGCCGTCGTGACGGGATCACCGAACCGGCGGCGATGACCGAAGCCGGCCGGAGTACTGACCCGTTCGGCTAGCGATTTGTACAGCAGGTGCCGCGAGTACGTCGGAACCCAGAAACCCACCGTCCGCCCACCTCGGACATAGGACCGCCGAGCCTTCCTGCCTTCATGCGGCAGCTCCCGCGTGAGCCGGTAGAGCACATTGCGGAACTGGTGGCCCACATCCGCAAGCACATCGGCAGTCGTCGCAAGCCGGTCAGGCGTGCCGAGCACCTCCGCTGCCCGCTCATTCACCTGCGCCACGTCGGCCGGTGACCAGTACGGCTCCCCGCGCGTCCGCTTCGAGCGCTGGCCACGGGCGGCGACCGTGTCCGTCCGCCACAGGTGCTCCGCGTCCGCCACGATGACCGTGCCGTCCGAGAACTCGACCTCGTAGCACGGGCGGCCATGCATGACCGGCGTTGCCGCGATCACTGAGCACCGCCGGCCGAGTTCGTCGAAGACGTGATCGCCAACCTTGACGTCGCCCATCGTGGTCCAGCCACCCGGGGTCGGGATCGGGGTATCCAGCGCGAGCGCCTTTCCGGCGCCGGTCGCGCCGGCAATCAAGATATGAGGCATCTTCGCGAGGTTGGCGACGACCGTACGGCCTTCAACGTCCTTGCCGAGCCCGACGACCATCGGGTGGTGATCGCTCTCCGCCACCGGGGAGCGCAGCACGTCGCCGAGGCTGACGATCTCGCGGTCGCTGTTCGGGATCTCGATCCCGATCGCGGACTTGCCAGGAATCGGGGACAGGATCCGAACGTCGGCGCTCTTCACCGCGTAGGCGATGTTCTTCGACAGCGCGGTCACCCGCTCGACCTTCACTGCCGGGCCGAGCTCGATCGCGTACCTGGTCACCGTCGGCCCCCGGCTGAACCCGGTCACCTGGGCGTCCACCTCGAACTGCTCCAGGACCATGGTCAGGGCCTCGACCATGGCGTCGTTGGCGCGCGTTCTCGCCTTGGGGGCCGTTCCAGGCTTCAGCAACGCCGACGGCGGGAGCGTGTAACTCGACGAGCTCGTGCCGGTCAGCGTCAGCTGCTCCCCGGCCCGGCCCGGCTTGGCCATATCGCGCGCGCCCGGGGCGGTGCCGGGGGCGGCTGGCTCCTCGGCCACCGCGTCGTCGCCCCCGAACCACGACCTGCGCCAGGACGCCTCGGCCCCTGATGCCGCCCCGGCCCGGCCAGCAGCGTAGGCACCGGTGTCCGGCGCGGCCGGGCCTGGCCAGGGATAGCCGTGCGGCCCGGCATGCGGCCCGGCATGCGGTCCGGCCTGGGATGTCCCGAACATCAGCGCCTCGGCGATGACCTCGTCGTCCATAGAGCGATGCGCGGGCACGCCGGCCTGCGCCGCGGTCTCGGCCCCGGACCCGGGGTCCGCCGCGGCCGGCGCCTGACCAGCTTTCGCCGCCCGCCCAGCGGCCCCGCGGGGCACCAGGCCGCCGAGAAGCGGCGTGTCATAGGGCCGGTCGTGCTCGCCAGCCTCGATCGCGGCGGAGTTCTTCCGCCTGCCGAGCCGCGGGGCGGACGGGCCTGCCGGCCCGGTCTCCGCGCCATCCTCGGATTCTTCCCTGACTCCACCGCGGATCAGGAACACGAACTCGGCGAACCGCTCGGGTACCCGGTGCAGCGGCGTGCCGGTGATCACCAGCACGCCGAACGCGGCGATCAGCGCGAGCAACGGGACCGCTACCCATGTCGTCAGCAATCCCTGGAGCGGGGCGGAGATCGCGAAGCCGATCAGGCCGCCGGAGGACTGCATCGCCGCTACGCCGTCGGACGCTGACGGGCTCGGGCTGCCGAGCGCGATATGCACGATGCCCAGCACGCCGGCCAGGAAAGCCGTCCATCCGATCACCATCCGCCCGGCGTGCGCGTTCTTGTCCGGATGCCGCAGCAGCCGCCAGGCCAGCAGGGCGAGCAGGACCGGCAGCGTCCAGGACATGACCCCGAACGTGCCGCGGATCAGCGCGGTCAGCGCCCGGCCCAGCGGCGAGCCGAGCCGCCACCAGGCCGTGGCGGCCGCGACGATGGCGGTGGCCAGGACAGCGAGCCCGGCGCCGTCCCTGCGGTGGGCCGGGTCGAGCTCGCGGGCGCTGTCGCCGAACAGCCGGGCGACGAATCCGACGCCGCCGGCCAGCTCCATCCAGACGGCAGCGATGGCCGACACGAGCCAGCCGATGATGATCACGAAGGGGTTGCTCGACCCGCGCATGCCCCGCGCGGAGCCGCGCCTGGGCGGCGTAGGCGTGCTCCGGCTGCGGTAGTAAGGCGTGCCGCCGCGCTTCGTGCCGGTCCCGCCCCGACCGCCGCCGCTCCGGCTGGCGCCGCTCTTGCCGGACCCGGAACGCGACCGGGCGGATGCCGAGCTGCCACCGGGACGGCCCGATCCGCCGGCTGGGCGCTTGCGCCCGCCGGTTCCGCCCGTCGGGCGTGCTGCACCCCTGGGCGCACGAGTCGCCATGTTTCACACGGTAACCAGCACCTGCCCAAAACCCAAGAACCACGCCGGAGTGTCGCCGCGCTGTCGCGGGAATCCATGATCGTGGCGAGTTCACCGCGTTATCACAGGCGAACTCGCCACGATCATGAAACCGCGGGGCGGGGGGCGCGGAGCGCGGGGGGCGGGGGCGCGGGAGGGGCGCATTGACGGGCGGCGGAGCCGGGACGTAGCTTCGGCACAGGTCGGGTGGCGGAAGGGGCAGCAGTGCGGATCGCGGTCGTGGGCGGCGGGCCGGGCGGCCTCTACTTCGCGGCGCTGGCCAAGCAGCTCGGCCCGGGCAATGAGATCACCGTCTGGGAGCGGAACGCGGCCGACGACACGTTCGGCTTCGGCGTGGTCTTCTCCGACGAGACCCTGGGCGGCATCGAGCACGCCGACCCGCAGGTGTACGCGGCGATGGAGCGCGACTTCGCCCGCTGGGACGACATCGACGTGCACTACCGCGACCGGGTGATCACGAGCGGCGGCCACGGGTTCGCCGCCATCAGCCGCAAGCGGCTGCTGCACATCCTGCGCCAGCGCTGCGCAGGGCTCGGCGTCCGGATGTACTTCCGCACCGAGGCTCCCGACCCGGCCACCCTGGCCACCGGCTACGACCTGGTCATCGCGGCGGACGGGGCCAGCTCGGCGACCCGGGCGGAATTCGCCGACGCGTTCGGGCCAGAGGTCGAGGCCCGCCAGTGCAAGTACATCTGGCTGAGCACCGATCTCGTCTTCGACGCCTTCAAGTTCTACATCGTGGAAACCCCGTACGGCGTCATGCAGGTGCACGGCTACCCCTACGACGCAACCGGCAGCACGTTCATCGTCGAGATGCACAGCGATGTCTGGGCCGCGGCCGGGTTCTCCGACCTGGCGCCGGCCGGGCTGCCGCCCGGCCAGTCCGACGAGGCGTCGATCGCCAGGATCGCCGACCTGCTGGCCGGCATCATCGGCGGCCATCAGATCGAGGCCAACAACTCCAAGTGGATCACCTTCGGCACGCTGCGCTGCCGTAGCTGGCGGCACCGCAACGTCGTGCTGCTCGGCGATGCCGCGCACACCGCGCACTTCTCGATCGGGTCGGGCACCAAGCTGGCCATGGAGGACGCGCTGGCCCTCGCCGCATGCCTGAACGAGCAGCCGGACGTCGATTCCGCCCTGCTCGCCTACGAGGCCGAGCGGCGTCCGGTCGTCGAGTCCACCCAGCGCGCGGCCCAGGCCAGCCTGGAGTGGTTCGAGAACCTCGGCCAGTACACCCATCAGGATCCCGAGCAGTTCGCCTTCAACATCATCACCAGAAGCCGCCGGGTCACTCATGACAACCTGCGGCTGCGCGACCCGGAGTTCACCGCCAGCGTCGACGCCTGGTTCGCCGCCGACTGCCAGCGGCGCGGGCTCGGCACCGGCGACATCGTGCCGCCGATGTTCCAGCCGGCGCGCCTGCGCGACCTGGAGCTGAAGAACCGCGTGGTCGTGTCGGCCATGGACATGTACTCGGCCAGCGACGGCACGCCGTCCGACTTCCACCTGGTTCACCTGGGCGGGAAGGCGGCCGGGGGCGCCGCGCTCGTGATGACCGAGATGGTATGCGTGAGCCCGGCCGGGCGGATCACGCCAGGGTGCGCGGGCATGTACGCGCCAGCGCACGAGTCCGCGTGGCGGCGGGTGACCGAGTTCGTGCACCGCTACACCACCGCCAGCATCGGCCTCCAGCTCGGGCACTCAGGCCGCAAGGGGTCCACCAAGCTGATGTGGGAGGGGATCGACGAGCCGCTCGAAGAGGGCAACTGGGAGGTCTGCGCACCCTCGCCGATCCCCTACCTGGCCGGCCTGAACCAGGTGCCGCACGAGCTGACGGTCGCCGAGCTTGAGCAGATCAAGGCGGAGTTCGTCGCCGCCACCGTGTCCGGCGAGCGAGCCGGATTCGACCTGATCGAGCTGCACTGCGCGCACGGGTACCTGCTGTCCTCCTTCATCTCGCCGGTCTCCAACCGCCGCACCGACCGGTACGGCGGGTCGCTGGCGGCGCGGCTGCGGTTCCCGCTTGAGGTGTTCGCGGCCATGCGGGAAGCCTGGCCAGCCGGCAAGCCGATGACGGTGCGGATCTCGGCCACGGACTGGGTGCCTGACGGCACGACGGCGGCGGACTCCCTGCAAATCGCGCAGGCATTCGCCGCCGCGGGCGCCGATGCGATCGACGTCTCCACCGGGCAGGTCACGCCCGACGAGCAGCCCGCGTTCGGCCGGTCGTATCAGACGCCATTCTCCGATGCCATTCGCAACAAAACCGGCATCGCGACTGTTGCGGTCGGCGTCATCTCGTCCTACGACGATGTCAACTCGATCATCCTGGCCGGCCGCGCCGACCTGTGCGCGATCGGCCGGGCGCACCTGTTCAACCCGAACTGGACGCTGCACGCCGCCGCGGCCCAGGGTTACTCGGGGCCCGGTGCGACCTGGCCCGACCAGTGGGCCGCGGGCAGCAGGCCACCGCAGACCGGACGGACGGACGGGCCCAAGCCCAGGCTGGCGCTGATCCGCGAGGCGAGTCTCGGCACCGGCGGGACGCGGCACGCTCGCTGGCGCCCGTCCGCCGCCGCCGCCCGGGCCGCCGCATCCGCTCCAGCCAGACCTGCGCCAGCCAGACCCGCACAGGCGGCCACGGTCGCCGCGCCCGCGCCGACGGAGGCATCCCCGTGACCATCGAGCCGGTCAACCCGCCCGAGCTGGCCAGGCCGTCGGGGTTCGCGCACGCGGTCGTCACGGCCGGCGGCCGGCTCGTCTTCCTGGCCGGCCAGACCGCGCTCGACGCGTCGGGAGCCATCGTCGGCCGGGATGTGGTGGAGCAGTTCGAGCAGGCGCTCGGCAACCTGCTCACCGCGCTGCGCGCGGCCGGCGGCGAGCCCGAGCACCTGACCAGCCTCACCGTCTACGCGACCGACCTGCGCGACTACCGGGCTCATGGCAGGCAGATCGGCGCCGTATGGCGGAAGCTGGCCGGACCGCGTTACCCGGCGATGGCGGCCGTCGGCGTTCACGAGCTCTGGGATGCCGCTGCGGTCGTGGAAGTCCAGGGTTTCGCCGTCATCGGCGAGCCGGGCTCAGGCGGCCGGGCGGGCGATCTGGCCGTTCCGGCCAGCTAGCGGATGCAGGCCGGGCGCGATCGCCGCGCTGGCCGCACCGCGCACCGTGACGTAGCGGGTCGGGCCGGTGCACGCCAGGGTGGTCGTGCTGCCGTCGTACTCGACCGACCAGGTGGCACTGACCGGATCGGTGAACCGGTCGCTGAACGAGCCGCTGGAGCCGGTCGTGACCTTGTGGATCCAGTACCACTTCTTGCTGCCCTGCGGCCTGAGGATGATCAGGACCTGCTGCTGGCCCAGGCTCCGCCAGGAACCGGCGAGCTGCTGAAGGCTGCCGCTGACCGTGATGTCGCCGCCGGACGACACCGTCCGGGGGGTGACGCTCAGGTGCATGATCCTGGTGACGGACATCGAGGCCCGTACGGTCGGGCTGACTTCGTGCAGGTAATCCGCGTCGCCGGGGTAATCGGCGCGGTAGTAGGCGCTGGCGAGCCGGGCGCGGAACGAGCCAGTGAAGTAGGAACCCGCGGTGCCCGTGCACGTGCTGCTGCTCGCGCCCAGGGTGAGCTTGCCCAAGGCGAGCCACGGGCCGCTCGGGCTGGCGGCGTACTGGATGATCAGGGAGTGGCTTGCGCCGGGCGGGGAGAAGCCGGGCACCGACTCGGTCACGCAGCCCTTCATGACCAGAACGCCGGCCGATCCTGGCGCGGCAGCGAAACCGGTGACCGTCGTCGGAACGGCGATGTGGATGGTCCCGCCAGCCTGGGAGAGCCCGACGTCCGATCCTCCGGCCCCCACCGTCACGAGCCAGGTCCGCGCACCGCCGGGCGCGTACTGCCAGGTGAAACTCCCCTGAGCGTCCGTCTGCACGAACGCGGAAGTGCCGCCCCCGGCCACGTAGACGCTGGATCCGGAGAGCGGCAGCCAGGTCGAGCCGTCCTCGTATTCGGCCGTTCCTGACAAGGTCGCCCTGGCCGAGCCGCCGTACCTGAAGTCTGCGGGGCTGACGCTGGCCGTGACCCTGGTCGGATCGGTCTTCCAGGTGTAGCCGAGACCGACGCTGGCCGCGCTCCAGACCAGGCTGGCCTGGACCTGAACGTCGTACTTGTCGTCCGCCAGCACGGCGGGCCCGCTGTAGCTGCCGTCGGCCTGCGTGGTGCCGATCGGCTGGGCGACCAGGGTGCCGCTGTCGTAGAGATAGACGGGTACGCCAGCCGGAACGCCGGTCACCGTGCCGCTGACCGTCACGCTGCCGTGGCCATGGCTGATCGTGTCCGGGCTGGCGGCCGCGGTGATCGTGGGGCCGCCGATCACCAGCGAGCCAGCGGGCAGGCCGTTGTCGGTCTCAGTACCGTCGGAGGCGTCGGCCGTGATCGTGTAGGTCCCGGCCGCGAGACCGGGCTGGCCTGACCGGTGCGGTGGCGGTCCAGATCTGCGAGGCCGGCGTGCCCCCGGGCTGAAGCTGCATGGTGACGTCGTACACGTCCGTCATGGTCGACGAGGAGACGTGCACGGTCAGGCTCTGCAGCAGCACGCCGTTGCTGTCCGCGACCGTCGCCGACAGGGTTGCCGGGTCGCCGGCCGAGGGACCGGCGCTGACCGAGATGGCGGGGACGGCTGATCGCAGAGCCGCCGAGGCCGGCGAGGCCACCGCGGCGAGAGCGAGCGCCGCGAGCCCGGCCGGAACGCTGGCGATGCCCAGGCGGCTGGGACGCTTCATGGCGGCTCCTGACGGCGGGCGAGGGTGCCGCAGCGGAAGTTACCGCATGGGCCGCCAGATCGGCCACTTAGTCACCTTAGTTCCTATATAACAATTTGTTCGGATTACCCGGCTGGCCGAAGGACTCCGGCCGCCGGCGGCAGTGCGCGGAGCAGCAGGTCCGCGGCCGTGCACCCCATTGACTAGCGGCACATAGCAGGAATACTGGGCACGATCACAGCCGCTGCCCGAGGAAGGCCTGGCCGATGACGCTCACGCCGTCCGCCCATGTCGATACGTTCTGCCGTGACCATCTGCCACCGGCCGATCAGTGGCCCGAGCTGGAGTTCACGCTCCCCGAGCTGGCCTATCCCGAGCAGCTGAACTGCGCGGACGCGCTGCTGAGCGACACCATCGCGGTGCACGGCTCGGGCCGGCCCTGCCTGCTGCCGCAGGATCCGGCCCAGCCGGCCTGGAGCTACGGCGACCTGGCCCGCACGGCCAGCCAGATCGCGGCCGTGCTGACCGACGATCTCGGCCTCGTGCCCGGCAACCGGGTCCTGCTCCGCGGGCCCAACAATCCGTGGCTGGCCGCCTGCTGGTTCGGAGTCCTGCTGGCCGGCGGAGTGGCGGTCGCCACGATGCCGCTGCTTCGCGCGGCGGAACTGACCACCATCTGCGACATTGCCCAGGTAAACCTGGCCCTGTGCGACGACAGGTTCACCGACGAGCTCAGCGCTGCGCAGGTGCCCGGACTGCGGATGCTGACCTACGATGCGGCCGGCCAGGGCGGGCCTGGCAACCTCAACGAGCTGGCCGGCCGCAAGCCCGGCAGCTTCACCGCCGTCAAGACGGCCGCCGATGACGTCGCGCTCATCGCGTTCACGTCGGGCACGACCGGGCGGCCGAAGGCCGCGATGCATTTCCACCGCGACGTGCTGGCCGTCGCCGACACGTTCTCCGCGCACGTGCTCAGGCCATCCTCCGACGATGTCTTCACGGGCACTCCCCCGCTGGCGTTCACGTTCGGCCTCGGCGCCATGCTGATCTTCCCGATCCGGGCGGGCGCGTCGGTGCTGCTGATCGAGCGGGCCACGCCGGCCGAGCTGGCTGACCACATCGCCGCGCGCGGGGTCACGGTCGTCTCCACGGCGCCGACCGCGTACCGCGCCATGCTGGCCGCCGGCAAGGCCGGCCAACTGCGCGGGCTCCGCCGCCCGGTCTCGGCCGGCGAGACCCTGCCGGCATCGGTGTGGCAGGCGTTCTACGACGCGACCGGCGTCAAGATCATCGACGGGATCGGCAGCACCGAGCTGCTGCATATCTTTATCGCGGCGGCCGACGACCAGATCAGGCCCGGCTCGACCGGGATACCGGTCCCCGGCTATCGGGCCCTCGTCCTCGGCGCCGACGGCGAGCCCGTACCCGACGGCCAGCCAGGACGGCTCGCGGTCAAGGGACCCACCGGCTGCCGGTACCTGGCCGATGACCGCCAGCGCAGTTACGTCAGCGGCGGCTGGAACTTCACCGGCGATACCTATATCCGCGACGCGGACGGCTACTTCTGGTACAAGGCACGCTCCGACGACATGATCGTCTCGGCCGGCTACAACATCGCCGGCCCGGAAATCGAGGATGTGCTGCTCACGCATCCCGCGGTGACCGAGTGCGGCGTCGTGGGCCTGCCCGACGATACCCGCGGGCAGGTCGTCACGGCCTTCGTCGTGCTGGCCGACGGGGTGACGGGCGGCCCGGAACTCGTGACCGAGCTCCAGGATCTGGTCAAGCAGAAGATCGCGCCGTACAAGTACCCGCGGGCCATCGAGTTCCTGCCCTCGCTGCCGCGCACCAACACCGGCAAGCTGCAGCGTTTCAAGCTTCGTGACCTCAGCTGAACGACAAGAACGCGGTGAGGCAGTCGGCGATCATCTGATGACCGCGGTTGGACGGGTAGGTCAGGTCGCCCGGCTGCCAGAACCCGTAGACGTCCGTGTCGGCGCCCGGAATGCTGGGAATGGTGGTGAAGTCCATAACCGTCACGATGGACGTGCCGCCGGGCCCGGAGATGTCGGCCGCGGCGACGTTGTACGCGGCCGTCACGTACTGGCTCCACGGGTAGGTGTAGCTGGCCTGATTCACCCGCGGCGGCAGCATGTTCAGGACGATGGCCGGGTAGGGCGCCGCTGTACTGGTCGTTCACTCCCAGCGTGATGATGATCGCTGACGGCGAGAGGGCGGCGGCGGCCGCGGCCGGGCCGGAGGCGGCGCCGCCGTTCAGGGCATTGACCCAGCTTGAGATCTGCCACCCGTAGTGGCCGCGTCGAGAACGCCGATTCCCTGACCATGATCGCGGTTGTACTCGATGACGCCGGTGATGTTGGACTTCCCCGATACCCACGACAGGACGAGGGTGTGCGGCCCGCTGGATCCGAGCGGGATATGAGTGATCTTCCCGTCAGCGGTGCTGGCCCCGTTCGTCGAGATCTTCGTGGCCGAGCCGCCATCGACGGCCCAGGAGAAGGTGCCGCCGAAGGCGACCTGCATCCACATGATGTCGGCCGAGTCGCCGGTCAGCGAGAAGGTGACTGACTGGCCCGAGGCGCCCAGTTGCACGAACTTCGCCTTGAGACCGCCCGTCGTCGCCGTGTAGGGGCTTCCGGCCAGCGTCGTCGGCCACGTAAACGACGTCTCTCCGGTCGGGGCCGCTCCGATGAAGCCCCGGCCGCCGCCGGTCAGGCCCGCCGTCGGATAGCGGGCCCTGAGCATGTCCCGCAGCCGGGCTGTCCATAGCCGGGCAAGTTACCGCCGTTGTTAAAAGCACGCGAATCGCGATCCGGTGCCGTCTAGCCGCACGTCCGCTCGCTCAGGCCGGCCAGGCGATCGACTCCGTAGCCGCTGATCAGCAGGCGCTCCTTACGGCTCGCGAGCAGCGTCGCCGTCCAGTCGACGAAACCGCCGTCGGCCACCTCGAGCGGCTCTTCCCCGGCCCGCGCGGCGAAGACCTTGAAGCACAGCCCGCGGTAGTACGCCCGCCCGCTCTCGCGCTCCGGAGCCTCGGTCACCGTGGTTCCCGGCGAGCCGGCGAGCACGCTCCTGACCGCGGCGAGCACCTGCTGCCCGCTGTCGTCCAGGCAGGTGACCGCGATCGTGACGCGGGGCAGGCCGAGCGCGGCGAGGGCCTGCGACGCGAAGGTCAGGTGCTCGGCGAGGTGCTGACGCTCGAAGGAGCGGCTGCCGGTGTCGCGGCCCGCTGACACCACGCCGAGGAGCTGGAAGTGGGCGAAGCTGACCGGCCCGCTGACCTGCTGAGCGCGGGTCACGCGCTGGCTCGCGGCCAGCCTGACCGGCTCGGGCGACCGCTCCGACCCGGCCAGCAGCCGCGCCCGGCGCGCCGCGGCCTCCAGCGCGAGCCCGTTCGTCGGATCGGCCGCGACCTCGGTGCCCCTGACGGTCGCGATCACGTTCCGCGGGTCGACGCCCGCCACCGCCGTGTGCGCGCCGAGCGGCAGGACCGGCGCGAGCACGAGCCGGTCGAATTCCGGCGGCAGCGCTCCGAGCATCGCGTCCTCGGTCCGCCGGAGCGCCGCGAAGCTCACGGCCGCGGTGGCAACGAACCGGTCAGTGCGGTAGCGGTGCATCACCTGCGCCGGGCTGAGCCGCCCGGCCCGGCGGCGGAACACCTCGAGCAGCAGCGTGGTCAGGTCCGCGCCAGCGAGACCGCCGGCGAGTGCCGTTAGCACCCGGTCGCCGCCGGCTTCGGCGACCACCCGGCGGAGGGCCCGGCGCGAGCCGTCCGGCTCATCGCGATCGGCGCTTTCGTTCATGACAGACATCATCGCCAGCCGGCCCGACGGACGCGACCGAGTATCGGGCCGGACCCGGCCGGGCGTCAGACTTCGACGACGACCGGGATGATCATGGGCCTGCGGCGGTAGTTGCTGTTCACCCATTTGCCGAGCGTGCGTCGGATCAGCTGGCCAAGCTGGTGCGCATCGTTGACGCCGTCGGCCGCCGCCCTGGCCAGCGTCTCCTCCAGCAGCGGGCGGATCTCGCTGAACGCGGCCTCGTCGATGCCCGAGCCGCGGGCGTGGATCTCCGGCCCGGCGACCAGCTTGCCATTCGTCATGTCGATCACCACGACGGCCGAGATGAATCCTTCCTCGCCCAGGATCAGCCGGTCCTTCAGCGAGGTCTCGGTTACCTCGCCGACCGAGAGCCCGTCGACGAAGACGTAACCGCAGTGCACCTTGCCGGTCACTGATGCCTTGCCGCCGACGAGGTCGACCACGATGCCGTCTTCGGCCAGCACGATGTTCTCGGGCGGGACCCCGGTCATCGCGGCCAGTTCCGCATGCGCCTTCAGGTGCCGCCACTCGCCGTGCACGGGCATGAAGTTGCTGGGCCTGACCATGTTGAGCACGTACAGGAGCTCTCCCGCCGGGGCGTGCCCCGAGACGTGCACCAGCGCGTTGCCCTTGTGCACGACCGTGGCTCCCAGCCTGGTCAGGTCGTTGATCACCCGGGACACGGCGGTCTCGTTGCCCGGCACGAGGGAGGACGCCAGGATCACGGTGTCGCCCCTGGCGATCCTGATCGGGTGGTCCCGCCCGGCCATCCGGGCTAGCGCGGACATCGGCTCGCCCTGCGAGCCGGTGGAGATCAGCACGATCTGGCCAGGCGGCAGTTCCTCAGCGTCCTTCATGTCCACGATCAGGCCGCCAGGTACGGACGGGACCCGGAGGTAGCCGAGCTCCCTGGCCACTCCCATGTTGCGCACCATGGACCGGCCGACTAGCGAGACCTTCCGGCCGTGCTCGGCGGCGGTGTCCATCACCTGCTGCACGCGGTGCACGTGGCTGGCGAAGCAGGAGACGATGATCCGCTGGTCGGCCGCGCTGAACACGTTCGACAGCACGGCGGAGATCTCCCGCTCGCTGGTCACGATGCCGGGTACCTCGGCGTTCGTAGAGTCCGACATCAGCAGGTCGACACCATCGGTGCCGAGCCTGGCGAAACCGCCCAGATCGGTCAGCCGGCCGTCCAGAGGCAGCTGGTCCATCTTGAAGTCGCCGGTGTGCAGGACCACGCCGGCGCTGGTCTTGATGGCCACCGCCAGCGCGTCAGGGATCGAGTGGTTGACGGCGAAGAACTCGAGCCCGAACGGCCCGAACTGCCCCTGCCCGCCCGCGTCGACCTCGATGGTCTGCGGCGTGATCCGGTGCTCAGTGAGCTTGCTGGCCACCAGGGCGAGCGTCAGCCTCGATCCGACCAGCGGGATGTCAGAACGGCGCCGGAGCAGGTAGGGAACGGCTCCGATGTGATCCTCATGGGCATGGGTGAGCACCAGCGCCTCGATGTCGGCGAGCCGGTCGTCGATCGCGCTGAAGTCAGGCAGGATCAGGTCGATGCCCGGAGTGTCTGGGTCGGGGAAGAGCACGCCGCAGTCGACGATCA
>JADGPC010000265.1 GCA_017882645.1 Streptosporangiales bacterium
AAGCAGTTGTCGCACTCGAAGCAGTTGCCGCAGGACAGGCAGCGGCGCGCCTCGAACTGCGCGTTCGACTCGTCCAGGCCGCCGACCACCTCGTCAAAGGTCGAGATCCGCCTGGCCACGTCGAGCTGGGGCCTGACAGTCGCCGGGGCATCGGAGTAGTACCAGGTGTTCAGCCGGTCATAGCCCGCCAGGTCGGCCGGCTCCGGCTGGTGCCAGCGCCCGCCCCGCAGCCAGGAGTCGATGCACCGGGCCGCCCGCTTGCCGTGGCCGATCCCGGCGGTCACCGTCCGCTCGCCCCTGATCATGTCGCCGCCGGCGAAGATGCCGGGGTACCCGGTCATCTGATCGTCACCGACCTGGACAACGCCGTCGCTGACGTCGATCCCGTCCGCGCCGCTGACCAGCGACAGGTCGGTCTCCTGGCCGAGAGCGAGCACCACGGCGTCGGCGTCGAGCTCGGTGAACTCCCCGGTCGGCTGCGGGAAGCCGGTCTCGTCGAGCGCCATCTTCTCGATGGTCAGTTTGCCGCCGTCGGCCCTGGCGATGGTGGACAGCCACATCATCCGCACGCCCTCGGCCGACGCCTCGTCGACCTCGATGTCGTGAGCCGGCATCTGCCCCCTGGTCCGCCGGTAGACGATGACCGCGTCGGTGGCGCCGAGCCGCCTGGCCGTCCGCGCCGCGTCCATGGCCGTGTCGCCGCCTCCGTAGACGGCGACCCGCCGGCCGAGCAGGGGCGGCTGGTCGCCGCTCACGTCGTGCAGGTAGGAGACCGCGTCCATGATCCTGGCCGAGTCCCCGGCCGGGATGAAGGCTCGCTTGCCGACCTGGGCGCCGACCGCGAGGAAGGCCGCGTCGAAGCCGTCGTCGGCCATGGTCTGGCGGACGTCGGTGACCGTGACGCCGGACTCGAGCCGGACGCCCATGGCGAGAATCCGGCCGATCTCGGCGTCGATGACATCTCTGGGCAGCCGGTACGACGGGATGCCGTAGCGCATCATCCCGCCTGGCTCGGGGCCCGCGTCCCTGATCGTCACGTCGTGCCCGAGCAGGGCCAGGTGGTAAGCGGCGCCCAGGCCGGCCGGGCCAGCCCCGACCACCAGCACCCGCTTCCCGCTCGGGGGTGCGGTGACGTCGATCGTCCAGCCCTGCCTGATCGCCTCGTCGCCGAGGAACCGCTCGACGGAGTTGATGCCGACCGCCGAGTCGAGCTCGGCGCGGTTGCAGGCGCTTTCGCACGGCCGGAAGCAGACCCGGCCCATGACCGCCGGCAGCGGGTTATCGGCCATGATCTGCCGCCACGCGGCCTCGTAGCTTCCGTCTTCGGCGTGGTACAGCCACTGCTGCACGTTCTCGCCGGCCGGGCAGGCGTTACCGCAGGGCGGCAGCAGGTCGACGTAGACCGGCCGCTCGGTCCGCCAGGAGCCGGTCTTGTTGGCCAGGCTCGACCCCACGTCGAGCGTGATCGCGAATGGCTTCTCCATTAGCTTGCCGCCTCTGTCTCGAGCAGTCCGAACCTGGCGATGTTGCGGTCGGCTCTGGCCTGGAGCCTGGTAATGACCTCGGCTCCGTACGGGGTGCCGAACAGGTGCGCGTACCTGGCCTGGAGCTTCAGGTACTCCTGCACGGGCACCCGCTTCCTGATCGGCGTCGAGCTGACCACCTCGCCGTGCTCGGCCTCGAAGACGGGGAACAGCCCGGTCTGCTCGGCCAGCCTGGCGATCTTGATCGTGTCGCAGGACGCGCTGCCCCACCCGAGCGGGCAGGGCACCAGGACGTGCAGGTAGCGGGCACCGCGGAACTCCATCGCCCGGCGCACCTTGTACTCCAGGTCGCGCAGCCCGGCGACGGTCGCCGTGGCGACGTAGGGGATCTCGTGCGCCATCGCGATCAGCGGTGCGTTCTTGCCCTGGCCGAAGACGTTGCCCGGCTCGGGCCCGACCGCGGGCGTGGTGTTCGTCCGGGCCGCCGGCGGCGTGGCGCCGGAGCGCTGCACGCCCGTGTTCATATAGGCCTCGTTGTCGTAGCAGATGTAGAGCACGTCGTCGTTGCGCTCAAACATGCCCGACAGGCAGGCGAATCCGATGTCGACCGTGCCGCCGTCGCCGCCCTGGCCGACGACCCTGACGTCGGGCCGCCCCTTCGCCCGCATGGCCGCCGCGACGCCGGTAGCCACCGCCGGCGCGTTGCCGAACAGGGAGTGGATCCACGGGATGCGCCACGAGGTCTCCGGGAAGGGCGTGGAGAACACCTCCAGGCATCCGGTGGCGTTCACCGCGATGAGCTGACCGTTCGTCGCCCGCATCGCCGCATCCAGCGCATAACGAGCTCCCAGGGCCTCACCGCAGCCCTGACAGGCACGATGACCGGAGCTGATGGAGTTCGCCCGGTCGGCATCGGACTGCACGGAGCGCTGATCGGGATCGAGCAGGCGGTTCCCGACCGCGAAGCTGCCCGTCTGGTAGAACTTGATCGGCTGGACTGCCATGGTTCTTCTCTCCCGAATCCGCTTGTCTGCTTTGCTCATAGGCCGGGTTAGGCGATTCGCCCGCCCTAACCGATCCGCGAGGCGACGACGCCCAGGTCGCGGAGCATGTTCTCGGCCGCGGGGCCCGACTGGCGATTCGCCGCGACGCGGGCGAGCTCGCGGCCGACCAGGACCGTGTCCAGGTCGAGGAAGGTCAGCGGCTCGAGTTCGTCCTTCGCCGCGACCTGGAAGAGCCGCCGCAGCGAGTCCCTGGTGATCGCACGGCCGCCGAGTCCGGCGATGACCGTGTAGCCGTGCAGGTCGACACCCGACAGTGCCATCCGCACGTTCTCCGAAACGATCCCGCCGATCCCGACGGCCAGTGCCTTCTCCAGCACGACGACCCGCTGGCAGCCGGACAGCGCGGCCCTGACCGCGTCGAGCGGGAACGGCCGGAACGAGGTAATCCCGAGCACGCCGATCTTCATGCCGCCGTCGCGAAGCTCGTCGATGGTGTCCTTGATCGTGCCGAGCACCGAGCCGAGCGCGACGACGATCGTCTCGGCGTCCTCGGTCCGGTAACCCCGCACCAGGCCGCCACTGTCCCGGCCGAAATGCGCTGCGAACTCGGCGGCTACCTGCGGGATCAGCTCGAGGGCCTGCAGCTGCCTGGCGTGCGCGAGGAACCGCACCTCGGTAAAGGCCTCCGGGCCGACCATGGCGCCGATGGAGACAGGATCGGACGGATCGAGGATCTGCCGCGGCTCGAATGGCGGCAGGAACGCGTCGACCTGGCTGGCTCCCGGCAGCTCAAGCCGCTCGTGCGCGTGGGTCAGGATGAACCCGTCCATGCATACCATCACCGGCAGCGAGACCTCCTCGGCGACCCGGTAGGCCTGGATGTGCAGGTCCATCGCCTCCTGGTTGGTCTCCGCGTACAGCTGGATCCAGCCGCAGTCGCGCTGCGACATCGCGTCGCTGTGGTCGTTCCAGATGTTGATCGGCGCGCCGATGGCCCGGTTGGCCACGGTCATCACGATCGGCAGGCCGAGGCCGGACGCGTTGTACAGTGGCTCGGTCATGTACAGCAGGCCCTGGCTGGCGGTCGCCGTGTAGGAGCGGGCTCCCGCCGCCGAGGCGCCGATGGCCACGGACATGGCGGCGAACTCCGATTCCACGTTGACGAACTCGCACGGGGTGAGCTGGCCGGACTTCACCTGGCGGCTCAGCGCCTCGACGATGTGGGTCTGCGGGGAGATCGGGTAGGCGCAGATCACCTCGGGCCGGCAGCGCGCGACGGCCTCGGCGACCCCGGCCGACCCCTCGATCTGGACCACCCGCGCGCCGTCCTGGCTGGCCCGGATGACCCGGCCGCCATCGTGATGAGCGGACGGGACCGGCGGCGTGATGCCGAGCCCGGCGAGCTCGTCCGTGACGTAGTCGAACGCCGCCCGGGCGGCTCCCGCGTTGCCCGCCGCGACGTCCGGGCGGGAGGCGAACCGGGCCTCGATGGCCGCGACCACAGACTCGAGCCGAACCAGGCCGGTGAGCGCGGCGAACCCGCCGAGCAGCGCCGCGCTCGGCACCGGCCTGCCCAGGTGCTGCATGGCCAGCTCGGTAGCCGGGACGGTCAGCACCGACCCGGGCCGCAGCCCGCCGGTGAACTCCCCGATGTTCAGGTCCGCGGCCGGCCGGCCCGAGTTGATCAGCAGGCGGCAGTCCGCCTCGGCGCCTTCGAAGACGTTCACCTGATGCAGCAGCGTCGGGTCCTGGATCACCAGCACGTCCGGCCTGATGACCGGTTCCCTGCTCCTGATCGGCGCGTCGTCGATCCGGCAGAACGACATCACGGGCGCGCCGGTGCGTTCCGAGCCGAAGCTCGGGAATGCCTGCGCGTGCATGCCCTCGATGAACGCGGCCGCCGACAGCAGCTCGGCCGCCGTGACCGTTCCCTGGCCGCCGCGGCCGTGAAACCGGACTTCGAACATGGGTTTTCTCTCCTCAGGCGCTCAGCTGAGCGCCGGTCAGGCCGCTCGGCCGGTCAGTGGTGCTTCGGCAGTCGGACGACAACCACCGGGCAGCTGGCGTGGTGCAGGCAGCGCGTGCTGACCGAGCCGATCAGCGCGTCCGCGAATCCGCCGTGACCACGGTTGCCGACCACCAGCAGATCGGCGTCGGTGGCCGCGTCGAGCAGCACCTGGGCGGCGTTGCCTTCCACCACCACCTGGCGGACCGTGACGCCGGGCGGCGGGCTGACCTCGGCGACCGCGGCGCTCAGCGCCTTGTCGGCCAGCTCGGAGTAGTCGGTGCCGTCTATCGGCGACGCCGGCGCCCAGCCCATGCCGCCGGCGTAAATCGGGAACTCCCAGGAGATGACCGCATCGACCGTGCCGCCGGTCAGCTCGGCCTGGCGCACGGCCCAGCGCAGTGCCATGATCGACGAGGGCGAACCGTCCACTCCGGCCACGATCCGGGGAACAGCGCCAGGGTGCAGTTCGGACATCTCGGCCTCCTAGGCGATGAGGCGGCGAGTTCTACGTTAATGCCGCTCATTACCAGCATCAGCCACCAGCCAGTTGCTGCTCAGAGCCATTGCGCCCGCCGTGTTGGGACCTTCGGCCGTTGGCCGGGCGGGTCCCTAGCGCAGCCGGCGCAGGAACGGGTCCTGCGGCTCGGCCGGGACCAGCCTGATCCGCGCGTCCACCGGGCAGGCGCCGTCGGCCCGCGCGAGCACCGGGTTGAGGTCGAGCTCGACGATCTCGGGTACCTCGTCGGCCAGCCTGGACACCCTGAGCAGCACGTCCTCGAGCGCGGCCAGGTCGGCCGGCGGGCTGCCGCGGTGGCCGTACAGCAGCGGCGCAGCCCGGATGCTGCGGATCATCTCCTCCGCGTCGACGTCGGTCAGCGGCGTGAGCCTGGCCGCGTGATCGCCGAGCACGTCGGTGGCGACGCCGCCGAGCCCGAAGACGACGAGCGGGCCGAAAACGGGCTCGTGCACGACGCCGATCAGCACCTCGATGCCGTCGGTGATCATCGGCTGGATCAGCACCCGGCGCAGGTCAGCGCCGAACCGGCCGGCCAGCTCGGCGTACCCCCGCTTGACATCGTGCACGCTGCGCAGGTCGAGCAGGACCGCCCCGGCGTCGCTCTTGTGGACCAGGCCGGCGACATCGGCCTTCATCACGACCGGACCGCCGTTCAGTTCGCTCAGGGCCCGGACGGCGCCGCCGAGGCTGGCCGCCTCGAGCGTCGGCACCAGGTTGATCCCGTAGCAGGCGAGCAGGTCGGAGACCTGGTCGGGCGGGAGCCAGCCGCCGAGGTGCTGCCCGGCCAGGAATCTGGCCACGATCTGCCGCGCATCGTCCTGCCTGATGCCGCTGATATCTGGCACCGTGCCTTCGGTGCCCGCCCGCCAGGCGCTGTAGCGCGTCGCGTGGCTGAGCGCGCGGGCGGCGCTCTCCGGGTAGAGGAAGGAAGGTATCGCCTGGTCGGACCCGGCCGCGTGATCGGTCCCGTGTTCGTGGGCCCCGCGGTCATTGACGCCGTGGTCGTGAGCGCCGTCGTCATTGGCTCCGGGCTGGTCGGCCCCGTGACTGTGCGTCCCTGACGGCGGCTGGCGCAGCAGCTTGACGGACTCCTGCTGGTCGAGCATGACGGCGACGAGCGGTTTGGTCAGCTTCGCGGTCAGGATGGCCGGTGCGAGACGGCCGAGCGCGGTCGGCACGGTGATCGCCAGGACGGCGTCGACGCCGTCGTCCCTGGCCACCCGCTCCAGGCACGTACGGAACGCCCGCTGGCTGACGGCCGCTGTCGTGTCGACCGGGCCAGCCACGGCCGCCCCGCCGGGCAGCAGCCTGCGCAGCCGCTGCTGGGTGGCCTCCGAGAGCGCCGCGACCTTGAGATCGTTGTCACCGCAGGCGTCCGCGGCCAGCACCCCGGCGCCGCCCGCGTTGGAGACGATGGCGACCCGGTTCCCGGCCGGCAGCGGCTGGCAGGCGAGCAGCGCGGCCGCGTCGACCAGCTCGCCGAGGCTGGTCGTGGCGATGACCCCGGCCTGGCCGAACAGGGCTTCCTGGGTGACCAGCGGGGTGGCGGCCGCGGCGGTGTGCGACGCGGCGGCGCGCTGACCGGCCGCGGACCGGCCGCCGATCACGGTCAGGACCGGGAACTGGCGGCCGACCCGCCGCGCCGTCTGGGCGAATCTGCGCGGGCTGCCGAACGATTCCACGTACAGCAGGGCCAGCTTGGTCGTCTTGTCCTGTTCCCACCACATCAGCATGTCGTTGCTCGACACGTCGAACTTATCGCCGACGGAGGCGAAGGATGACACGCCGATCCCCAGCCTGGTCAGGTGCTCGAGCACGGCGATGCCGATCCCGCCCGACTGGACGACCAGCCCGGCGCTGCCGGGCGCCGGCTCGGCGCCCGCGAACGTGGCGTTCAGCCCGAGCGGCGGGATCGCGATGCCGAAGCAGTTCGGGCCGACCAGGCGCATGCCGTGCCGGCGGCAGGTGGCCAGCAGCTCGGCTCCGTCCTGCGCGTCGATTCCGGCGGTGACCACGACCAGCGCGTGGGCGCCGCGGCGGCCGCACTCATCGGCCACGGCGTTGACGATCGCGGGCGGGACCGCGATCACGGCCACGTCAGGCGGCTCGGGCAGGTCGGCGACCGACGGCACGCACGCCACGCCGAGCACCGACTTCGCGTGCGGGTTCACCGCGAAGACACGCCCGGTGAAGCCGGCCGAGACGATGTTGCGCAGGATCGCGTGCCCGACCCGGCCCGGCTTGCGGCTGGCGCCGACCACCGCGACCGAGGACGGGTCGAGCAGATGACGCAGGCTGGCCACGTCGGCGGAGCGCTCCCGCCACGCCACCGAGTCGAGGTAGTGCTGCAGCCGCTGGTCGGCTTCGTCCGACGGCAGCGGGAACGTGGTCTCCACGACGCCGTCCGACACCTGCCGCCGCGCGGCGAGCCCGGCGCTGGCGAACACTCGCAGCATCGGGACGTTGTCGGCCAGCGTCTCGGCGGTGAACGCCCGCAGGCCGCGGAGCCTGCCGGTCGACACCAGATGATCGAGCAGCAGGGTCCCGACGCCGCGGCCGTGCATGTGGTCGGTGACCGCGAACGCGATCTCGGCGACGCCCGGCTTGCCGGTCGGCTCGTAGCTGGCCACCCCGACGAGCTGGCTGCCGAGCCAGGCCAGCAGCGCGCAGTGCTCGGCATCAGGCGGCCTGGTCACCCGGATGGCCTCGCGGTCGGCCGCCAGCGGGCTGATGCTGAAGAAGCGCAGGTAGATGTTGTCCGGCGACATATGCGCGTGCATCTGCCTGACGGCGGCCTCGTCCTCCGCCCTGGCCGGGGCGATCAGGACCGTGGTCCCGTCGGTGAGCAGCGCGTAGACGCCTTCTGACGGCCCGGGCGCGGCGGTTGCCTGCGGCTCGGCCGTCATCGGTGGTTACCTGGCGGGGTTACGCGCACGGGCAGGCTGCTGCCGGCCGGGACGATGCTGGCATAACTATCGGGGGACACCAAGGCGATATGCCCGCTGCGCTGCCATCTGACGACATAAGGCGGCGAACCGTCGCCGTGCGGGACGCTGATGACCTCGCCGACCCGGTCCGGGTCGCCGTCGACGATCACGCGATCGCCCGGCACCGCTCTCATCCGGGACTCCATGGCTGCCTCCGTCCAATGCCGATCAAACACTAAAGATGCCTGCCCTGGCCACCGCTTCCCAGAGCAGCCGGACCCGCCCGGCCAGGACGTTGGCCACGGGGCAGGCGGGATCAAGGACGGGTCTTTAGGCCCTAACCGGCGCCCGGCCGGCGGGCCAGAGTGGATCGCGGGTCACGCGCAGGACAAAGGAGGTGCCCGATGGACGAGCAGAGATGGCTGCAGCAGCTCAGCAGGACTAAGGCACTCGAACTGATGGGCAGCGTCAGCCTGGGACGGCTGGTCTTCACCCACCAGGCCCTGCCTGCGATCCGCCCGGTGAACCATCTGGTCGAGGGCGAATCGGTCATCGTGCGCGTCACCGCCGGCGCCGCGATCACGTCGGCCGCGGGCCGCGGCGGCGTGGTGGTCGCTTACGAGGCGGACTCGATCGACGCGGACACCCAGCTCGGCTGGAGCGTGATCGTGGTCGGAACGGCCAGGCTCCTCACCGACGAGCGGGCCGCGGCCCGGTACCGGACCCGGTTGCGGCCCTGGATCTCCGGCACCGTCGACGACGTGATCACGATCTCGGCAGACATGATCAGCGGTTACCAGATGGTGGCCGGTGAGCCGGCCGGTCTCGGTCAGCGGACGGCCGCCAGCCGTTAACGGCCCCCTAATGCGGGCCGATCGGCGGTGACCTGCCGGACCTTGGACCCTACGGCCGCCCCATTCGCACACCTAGCGTTCGAATTGGCGCGGGATACGTGCCGGACTAACTTGAGGAGAAGGCCATGAGCAAGACAATTCTGCTCGCCGTCGATACGACGAGCCACACCACGGCGGCCGCTGACATGGCGCGTGACCTCGCCGCCGCGACCGGCGACCGGGTCGTCGTGCTGCACGTACACGAGTTCGCCGTTGGCCGGTTCGGGCGGATCCAGGTCGACTGCGCCGATGACGAGGGCGAGAAGGTCGTCGCCGAGATAGTGGACCGCCTGACCGGCGTGGGCGTGGACGCGCGGGCGGACATTCGCAAGACGCCTGTCGGCCATATTGCGCGGACCATTGCCGGCGTGGCCGACGAGTTCGACGTCCGGATGATCGTGCTGGGCTCGGGCAGCGCGCACGACGTGCCCAGGCTCCCGTTCGGGAGTGTCTCGCTGCGGCTGCTGCACACCGCGACCACCCCGGTTCTCATTGTTCCGAAGAGCCTGGTCCCGGTCCCTGAGCCAGCGGTCACGGTGCCGGTCGGCGCGACGAGCTAGGGCCCGCTGGCAAGATGGGTCCATGCCGACTCATGTCGCCTTGCTGCGCGGAATCAACGTCGGTGGCGGCGGGAAGGTCCCGATGGCCGAGCTGCGCGAGCTGGTCTCCGCGCTCGGCCATGCCGAGGTAGGCACCTACATCCAGACCGGCAATATCATCTTCTCGCCGTCGCACGACGACACGGCCGCGCTGGCAGCCGAGCTGCACGACGCGATCGCCGCGTCCTTCGGCGTCCGCTCCGCCGTCGTCGTGCTGTCCCGGGACCAGCTGGCCGAGGTGATCAGCGCCAACCCGTACAGCGGCGAGCCGAACCCGAAGTTCGTGCACGGCGTCTTCCTGCTCGCCGACCCGGACCAGGCCGCGCACGCGCGGGTGGCGGAGACCGTGGACCTGGTGGCCGGAAAGGGCAGCCGGGACGAGGCGATGATCATCGGCCGGACGCTGTACCTGCACACCCCGGACGGATTCGGCACCAGCGACCTGGCCAGGGAGCTGACGCTGAAGAACCGGAGCAACCCGCTCGCGCAAGGCACGGCGCGCAACTGGGCCACGATCACCAAGCTGCTGGCGCTCTGCGACGGCTAGCTGCCCTGGACCGCGAGTCGGGCTCTTTCGTGGGCGTCCCACAATCTGTTCCAGGCTGACTGTCGCCGGATGTCGGGATCTCTCGGGGCGGGACTCGGTGACCGCCGTGGCCCGGCCAGGTTCGCAGGCTGCTCCGTGGCCCGGGCGGCGAGCATGGCAGCGCCGAGCGCTGAGAAGTCGGTGTGCTGCTCGCCGGGCGTGACGACGCGCCTGCCCGTGGCGTCGGCGAGGTCGGCGCGGAACGCGGCTGCCGACGCGCTGCCGCCGGCGACGAGCAGGTCGGCGCCGAACGGGCCGGTCTCGTCCAGGACGGCCAGGCACCGGCGGCTCTCCAGGACGATGCCGTTGACCAGGCCTCTGGCCAGGTGCCGCCGGCCGTGGGCGAGGGTGAGCCCGGTGATGGTGCCGTTGAGCGAAGGATCCCAGAGCGCTCCCTGCTCGCCCGGGCTGAGGTAGGGCAGCACGACCGGCGCGTCGGCCGGGTCCGTGCTGGCAGCGAGGGCAATGACCGCTGCCTCGTCGAGCTCTTCGCCGAGCAGGCCGGCCAGCCAGCGCAGCGCGCTGCCGGTGGCGAGCAGGTCCATTTCCAGGCCCCACCGGCCCGGTTCGGCGAGCGGCGTGACCAGGAACCGGTGCTGCGGGTCGTAGACCAGGGCGTCGGTGACGCCGAGGATGACGGTGCTCGTCCCGGCCACGTAGGCGATCTGGCCTGGTGACTGAACGCCGAGCCCGAGCGCGCCGAGCACCGAGTCGGCCGCGCCGAGGCAGACCGGAATCTGGCCGCAGCCAAGGCGGGCCGCGACCTCGGGCCGCAGCGGCCTGGTGGCCGTTGACGGCACTACCGGCGGCAGCGCGGGAAGGCGCCCGGCTGGCCCGGCCGCGGTCGCTCCGAGCACGCGCGCGTCCCACTGGCCGGTCTCGAGCTCGAAGCAGCCGAAGCCCGTCGCCGTACTCGGGTCGGTGGCGAGCTGGCCGGTCAGCCAGGCGAACAGGTAGTCCTTGGCGCCGAGCAGAATAGCCGTCGCCGCGGCTCGCGGCGGGTCGGCCGCGGCCAGCCGGAGGAACATCGGCAGCAGGTAACGGCCGTCCACCCACTGCCCGGTGAGCTGGTACAGCGCCGCACCGCCTGGCGCTCCGGCAGCGGCGCCGAACGTCTCTCGCAGCCGGTCCGCCTGCTCCTCGGCGCGGCTGTCTTCCCAGGTAATCGCGGGCCCGGCCGGCTGGCCAGCGGCATCGGCGGTGACCAGGGTGGGGAGCATGGCCGACAGCCCGATCGCCCGCCATCGCCCGGGTGCGGCGTCGACGGCCAGCTGCGCCGCCACCTGCCCGATCGCGGCGATCCAGTCTCCGGGCTCCTGCTCGGCCGCGCCTGGCTCTGGCCGGCTCGTGGGGTAGCCGGCGCTGCCGCGGGCGACTACCTCACCGGACGCGCTGAGCGCGATCCCCTTCAGCCCGGAGGTGCCGAGGTCGAGTCCGACGTACAGGTGGCCATCGGCCGCGGCCCCGTCCCGGCGAGGTGCCTGCGTTACGCGGGACAGCGGACACCCCAGTCCCGGTTCCCTGGCGCGGGCAGCAGCTGCCGCGTCGCGCTGCCGGCGAAGGCGAACGCGAACTGGTGGGCGGGGTACAGCTGCTCGAAGCAGTCGAACGGGAGCCCGGCGCTGTCCGCGCTGAGCCCGCGGATCCGCACCACCTGGGTCCTGGCCGGCAGCTCAAGCAGCCTGGCCTCCTCGCCGGTCGACCCGAGCACCTCCAGGTACTGCTCCTCATAGGAGTCGACCAGGCCGTACTCGGCGGCCAGCAGGTCATACAG
>JADGPC010000266.1 GCA_017882645.1 Streptosporangiales bacterium
GGCGCCGGTCAGGATCTGGGTGGACCGTGCCTTCAGCATCACGGGCAGCGGAACCGTCGTCACGGGGACGCTGCCCGCCGGCCGGATCAGCCGTGGCGACGAGCTGATCGTGACCCCCGGACTGCGGGCGGTCAGGATACGCGCCCTGCAGTCGCTCGGCGAGAACGCCGCCGCGCTCACCGGAGTCGCCCGGGCCGCGCTGAACCTGCGCGGTATCGACCGGTCTGAGGTGGCCAGGGGAATGGCGCTGGTCCGGCCCGGCCAGTGGACCCTGGCCAGGCAGATCGACGTGCGGATCGCCACTGGCGGCAGCTACGACAGCGGGCGCAGCGACGCCGAGCCGCGGCCGGCGACGATCACCGTGCACGTCGGCTCGGCGCGAACACCGGCCCGAGTGCGGATGCTGGGCGGCGGGCGGGCCCGGCTGCAGCTACGCGATCCGCTGCCGCTGCACGTGGGCGACCGAGTGCTGCTGCGTGACCCGGGCGCCGCTGGCCAGGGCAGTCCGCAGGCCGGAGCGGCCACCGCTGATCGTGATGACGACGACGGTGCCGGCGCTCCGCTCTGGCAGGGACTGTTCGGCGCGGTCGTGCTTGACATCAACCCGCCGCCGCTGGCTCGCCGCGGCGCGGCCGCGGCGGCCGCCGCGGAACTCGCGTCGTGGCCGGACCGGCCGGCCGCGGCCGACCTGCTCCGAAGGCGCAAGCTGGCGCTGGCGGCCGACCTGACGGCGCTGGGCAGCACGGGACTCGGCAGCACGGGGCTCAGCAGCACGGGGCTGGCCAACACAGGGCTGAGCAGCACGGGCCAGCCCGAGCCCGTGGCGGCCGGCTGGCTGGCCGACTCCGAGCACTGGGCCGCGCTGGCCGGCCAGCTGGCCGCGCTGGTCGCCGACCATGCCGCACGGGACCCGCTCTCAGCCGGCCTGCCCGTCGACGCGGCCCGCGAGTCGCTGCGGCTGCCCGACCGCAGGCTCGTGCTCGCGCTGGTCCCGGCCGCGCCGTCGGTCGAGCTGGCCGGCGGCGTGCTCGCGGTCCGGGCCCGGCACACGAGGCCAGGACTGCCGCCCGCCCTGGCCGCCGCAGTGGCGGCGCTGATGGCCGATCTCGCGGCCCGTCCCTTTGACGCGCCGGAAGCGAGCAGGCTGGCCGAGCTCGGCCTGGACAAGCGCGATCTCGCGGCGGCCGCCCGGCACGGCGCGCTGCTGCGGCTGAGTGAGCAGGTCGTGCTCGCGCCAGATGCCGGCGAGCAGGCGGCTAGGGTCCTGGCCGGGCTTGAGCAGCCGTTCACGACGTCGCAGGCGCGGGTCGCGCTCGGCTCGACCCGGCGGACGGTGATCCCGCTGCTCGAGCACCTGGACCGGCTGCGCGTTACCCAGCGACTGCCCGATGACCGCAGGCGGATGCGGCCCTAATCACGGGCGAACCGCAGCGCGCTCCAGGTCCTGGCCTCAGGCGGCGGCTTGTCCGCCGAGATCCACCTGGTGATGGCCAGGCCGGTCGCCGGCGCATTGAGAATGCCGGTCCGGAAGTGGCCTGAGGTCAGCCAGGCGTTGCCGAGGCCGGGGACGCGGTCGATGACCGGGCGCCGGTCCGGGTGGCGGGGCCGGAAGCAGCACCACTGATGCGAGACGCCGACGCCGCGGATGCCGGGCAGCGCCGCCCGCAGCCCGCCCATGATGGTGTCCACGACTTCCTCGCGGACGACCGGGCTCTCGTCTCCGTAGTCGAAGGTGCCGCCAGCCAGCAGGCGGCCGTCCTCCAATGGCGTGGCGACCGGCGCCACTGTGCAGGGCAGGTACTCCTTGGCCGGCTCGGTCACGAGCAGGTGGCCCTTGACCCGGTCGGACGGGATGTTCAGCTCAAGGCCGTCGATGACGGGCGGCTGGCCGGTCGCGAAGACCACGGCGCCCGGGCTGATCTCGCCGGCGGAGGTGGTCACCGACTCGATCCGGTCGCTGCGGACCGTGACCGCGGTAGCTGCCACCCCCGTCCCGACCGATGGGAGCCCGTCGGCCAGCCCCACCAGCGCCCGCAGCGGGTTGACCCTGGCCTGATGCCGGATCAGCGCCCCGCCAAGATGCCAGGCCAGGCCGGGAACGAGAGCCGCGATCTTGGCTGCGTCGAGCCACTCGACGTTCGCCGGCTGATGCGCGGCCAGGCCGCCGGCGTCCGGCGCCAGGCCGATCCAGTCGAGCTCGACCAGCCCGAGCCCGCCCGGCGTGGCCTGATCCAGGTACCGCCAGCGCTGCAGGCTGGCGCGCTCCAGGTCGACGAAGGTCTCCGGGTCGCTCCACTGATGCGGTTCGGGGATCAGCAGCCCGGTCGCCCCGCCGGTGGCACCCGCACCCAGCCGGCCGGCCTCGATCAGCTGCACCGATCCGAGCCCGGCGTCATGGACGGCCGCGGCGATGGCCACGCCGAGGATCCCGCCCCCGACGACCAGGACATCAGGCCGCGGATTGGCGATGGTGCCCACGTCGCGGCCGAGCGCGGCCCGCTGCTCGGCAGTTAGCTGGTCGCGCCAGATCGCGCCCGTCACGGTCATGACCCTCATCCTCCGTGATCTGGCTGCCGCCGCGGGAACGAATCGGCGCCGTCGTCGCTTGTAGGTAGATGCGCGGGCGTTTGCCTGCCGCCGTGCGGGCAAGCACCTGACCGCGCCCAAAGATCAAAGAAGTAGGCTAAGCCAGCTTCACTGCGATCCCGCTGCCAGCTGAGGAGGTAGGTCATGCTCACCGACTCCTATGGCCGCGTCGCCACCGACCTGCGTGTCTCGCTCACCGACCGGTGCAACCTGCGGTGCAGCTACTGCATGCCGCCCGAGGGCCTCGACTGGCTGCCAGGTCCTGATCAGCTCACCGACGACGAGCTTGTCAGGCTGCTCGGCATCGCCGTACAGCGGCTCGGCATTACTGAGATCCGGTTCACCGGCGGCGAGCCGATCCTGCGCCGCGGCCTGGCCGGGATCATCGCCAGGACGGCCGCGCTTACACCGCGCCCCGAGCTCTCGCTGACCACCAACGGCATCGGGCTGGCCCGGCTGGCCGGCCCGTTGCACGAGGCCGGGCTTGACCGCGTGAACGTCTCGCTCGACACCCTGGATGCCGAGACTTTCGTGCGGCTGGCGCGGCGCGACAGGCTCCCTGATGTGCTGGCAGGACTGGCTGCCGCGGCCGCGACCGGACTCGCGCCGGTCAAGGTCAACGCGGTCCTGATGCGCGACGCCAACGACCTGGAAGCTCCTGACCTGCTGCAGTACTGCCTGGACCAGGGCTATCAGATGCGGTTCATCGAGCAGATGCCGCTCGATGCCCAGCACGGCTGGCGCCGGGAAAACATGGTCACGGCCGACGAGATCCTCCAGGCGCTGTCCTCGAAGTTCGCCCTGACTCCCGACGACCCCGGCGCGCGCGGCTCCGCTCCCGCCGAGACCTTCCTGGTCGACGGCGGCCCGGCCCGGGTCGGCGTGATCGGCTCGGTCACCAGGCCGTTCTGCGGCTCGTGCGACCGGGTCAGGCTGACGGCGGACGGCCAGGTCCGGAATTGCCTGTTCGCCAGGGAAGAGAGCGACCTGCGAACAGCACTGCGAGCCGGAGCCGATGACGAGGACCTCGCGGCGCGGTGGCAGAGCGCGGTGGCCAGCAAGCTGCCCGGCCACGGCATCAACGATCCCGGCTTCCTGCAGCCCGCCAGGCCGATGTCGGCCATCGGCGGCTGACCGCCCAGCCATGATCGCCGCCCTGGTGCTGGCCGGGGGCCGGGCGCGCCGCCTCGGTGGTGCCGATAAGCCCGGAATCGCGATCGGGGGCCGGCCGATGGTATCGACGGTCGCCGCCGCCGCCGCGGGTGCCGGCGCCGGTCACCTCGTCCTGGTCGGGCCGCCCAGGCCCGGCCTGTCCGGTGAGCTGGCGGCGCACGGCTACCCGGTCGCCGTCGAGTTCACCACGGAGCAGCCGCCAGGCGCCGGACCGGTGCCAGCGCTTCGGGCCGGCCTGCAGCTGATCGGCGCGCCGTGGGTGTTCGTGCTCGCGGCCGACCTGCCCTTCCTGCGCGACAGCCATCTCCGTTCGCTGCTGACCGCCGCCACCGGCCAGCAAGCCAGCGGCGCGATGCTGGTCGATGACCAGGGCCGGGCGCAGTGGCTCGCCAGCTGCTGGCGGACCGCTGACCTGGCCGCGGCGCTGGCCGGCTACCAGGGCAGCGCGCTCGGCGGCGCGCTCGGGCCGCTGTGCCCGGTCGAGGTCGCCGTCGCGCCGGATCAGGCACCGCCGTGGCTCGACTGCGATACTCCGCAGGACGTGGCCGCGGCACGCGCGGCCTACCACCGGCAGCGCAGGAAGGCAGACGATGAGCACCCTTGATGACTGGGTCGACGCAGCCTGCACCGAACTCGGCCTCGATCCGGCGGTCGCGGACCAGCGGGCGATCCTCGACCTCGCCCGCACGGTCGCCCACCAGGTCGACCGGCCAGCCGCGCCGGTCACCGCGTTCCTGCTCGGCATCGCCGTCGGCAGCGGTCAGCAGCTCGGCCCTGCGGTCAGCCAGCTGCGTGACCTAGCTGACCGCTGGCAGCAGTAACAACCACTGCCCCGGGCAAGAGAGCGGCCGCCCGGCCGAGAACCGCAGCCCCGGCTCAGAACCGCAGCCCCGGCTCAGAAGCGCCGCCGGGCCATAAAACGCCGCCCCGGCCAAAATCCCCGGCCCGCCCCTTGCCTTCAGCTCACTAACGATATATCTTTGAACTATCAAGAACTTCAACCAAGGAGTAACCATGAACAGGCATGACATGAACGAACACGACAGCGAGTCCTGGGGCGGCAGTGCTGAGCCGGGGCGGCACGGACATCACGGCGGCGGCGGCGGCAAGCGGTACCGGGCGCGGTTCGCCGGGCCCCCAGGCTTCGAGCCAGGAGCGGAGCAGGCGGGCCAGCGCGGTCCGGGCTTCCGCGGCCGTGCGGACTTCGGCGGCCCAGGCGGAGACGAGTTTCCCCCCGACTTCGGGCGCCCCTTCCATGGCGGGCCTGGCCTGCACGGCGGGCCACCAGGGTTCGGCCCGCGGTCCCGCGGCTACGGCAGGCGGGGCGGCCGCGCCAAGCGCGGCGACGTGCGCGCCGCTGCCCTCGCGCTCCTCGCCGAGGAGCCGATGAACGGATACCAGATCATCCAGCAGATCAGCGAGCGCAGCGGCGGCCTGTGGCGGCCGAGCCCTGGCTCGGTGTACCCGGCACTGGCCCAGCTGGAGGACGAGAACCTGATCGCGCTGCAGGCCAGCGCCGGCGAGCGCCGTGCCTACGCGCTGACCGACGCAGGCCGCGCCTATGCGGCCGAGCATGCCGAGGAGCTGAAGGCACCCTGGTCGGCCATGTCAGGCGACGCCGTCAGCGCCGCCGCGGACATGCGCTCGCTGGTCCGCCAGGTCCATGTGGCGGCGTTTCAGGTCCTGAGCGCCGGCACCCAGACACAGCAGGCCGAGGCGCGCAAGGTGCTGGCCCAGGCCCGCCGGTCGCTCTACCGGATCCTGGCCGAGGACGAGGAGTCAGCCGGTGAGCCCGACGGTGCGCAGGCAGAATCCGATTCCAGTCCCAGCTAGGCTCGTATCGGGGGTGACAGTGAGCATTCCACCAAGTACGACCGGCAGCCAGCCGCTCACCATGGCGGCGGCTGACGGCCCGGCTGACGGCGCGGCAGGCGGCCCGCGGCCCGTCATCGAGGTAGCCGGGCTGGCCAAGCGGTACGGCGAGGTCGAGGCTGTTCGCGGCATCGACCTCACCGTCCGGGCCGGAGAGACATTCGGCTTCCTCGGCCCGAACGGCGCGGGAAAGACCACCACCATCAAGATCCTCTGCACGCTGGCCAATGCCACGTCAGGGTCGGCCAGAGTGGCCGGATTCGACACGGCCACCCAGCGGGACGCGGTGCGGCGCAATATCGGGCTTGTCTTTCAGGACACGACACTCGACGGCTACCTCACCGCGGAGCAGAATCTCAGGTTCCACGCCGAGCTCTACGGCGTGCCCAAGGCCGCGGTGCTGCCCCGGATGCGCCAGGTACTGGACATGGTGGGACTGTGGGACCGCAAGGACAGCCTGGTCAGCACGTTCTCCGGCGGCATGCAGCGGCGACTGGAGATCGCCCGCGGCCTGCTGCACGCCCCGCACGTGCTGTTCCTCGACGAGCCGACGGTGGGCCTTGACCCGCAGACCAGGTCCTCGATCTGGGCCTACATCAACGAGCTCAAGGGGCGCGAGGACATCACCATCTTCCTGACCACCCACTACATGGACGAGGCCGAGCACTGCGACCGGATCGCGATCATCGACCACGGTCAGATCGTCGCGATCGATACGCCCGAGGCGCTCAAGGCCAGCATCGGCAAGGACCGCGTGCAGATCCAGACCGCCGACGACCAGGCCGCGATCGCGGCGCTGGCCGGGACCTTCGGCCTCGACGCCGCTGTGCACGAGGGGGCGGTGACCTTCTCGGTCGCCTCCGGCGAGCAGTTCGTGCCCAGGCTCTTCACCGAGCTCGGCATCCCGATCCGCTCGGTGAGCGTGTCACGGCCGTCACTCGACGATGTCTTCATGTCCTATACCGGCAAGACGATCCGCGACGCGGAGGCCTCCGGCACCGATGCCATGCGCCAGATGGCGGCCCGCTTCAGAGGAAGGCGATGATCATGGTCACCGATACCGCAGCGCCGGCCACGGAATCGGCCATCGTCGAGTCGATCAGGGTGGCCGTGCCCGAGCATGGCCTGCAGCATGACCTGCGGGCGATCAGCATCGTCTGGCGGCGGGAGCTGATCAGGTTCAGGACCGACCGGCTCAGGGCGGTGACCGCGCTCGTCCAGCCGATCCTGTTCCTGTTCATTCTCGGCACCGGCCTGTCGTCGCTGGCCCGGGGCAGCATGCCGGGGAACGTGGATTTCAAGACCTTCATCTATCCGGGCGTGCTCGCGATGTCGGTCCTGTTCACCGCCATCTTCTCGGCCGGATCGATCGTCTGGGACCGGGAGTTCGGCTTCCTGCGCGAGATCCTGGTCGCTCCGGTCAGCCGGGCGTCGATCGTGATCGGCAAGTGCCTGGGCGGCGCGACCATCGCGACCTTCCAGGGCATCATCTTCCTGGCCCTGGCCGGCTTTGCGCACGTGCCGTATAACCCGGTGCTGCTGCTCACGCTGGTCGGCGAGTTGCTGCTGCTCTCGTTCACGCTGACCGCGTTCGGCGTGATGATGGCAGCGCGGATCACGCAGTTCCAGGCGTTCATGGCCCTGACCCAGATGCTGGTCATGCCGCTGTTCTTCCTGTCCGGGGCGCTGTATCCGCTGAGCGGGCTGCCTGGCTGGCTCACGATCCTGACCAGGATCGACCCGCTGACCTACGTGGTCGGCCCGATGCGGCACGCGGTCTTCAGCCACCTGAGCCTCCCGACCGGCGCGCAGCACGTGCTCGCGCCGGGACTCACCTGGGCAGGCTGGGCGGTCCCGGTGTGGCTGTCACTGGGAATCGTGGCGGTCATGGGCCTGGCGATGATGTCCATCGCGATCGAGCAGTTCCGCAAGACCGAGTAGCGGACCAAATGGCGGCCGGATTAATGGCCGGACTATGGATGAGCGCCAGCACGGCGTTGTATTTACCATGAACGCAAAAGAGCGACGCCGGGTGGCTACGGGGGCAAACCACCCGGCGTCGCATTCATCGGCGCTCCGACGGGGGCCCGGAACGCCGGCAACGGTGCCCCGGCGGGGGACCAGAGCACCGGTAAGCATGTTACACCGAACCGCCCCCATGTGCGTCAAGACCGGATTAGAAGCGAATCTGCGGATGACGGGTAGCTAGTACCGGCCTGCATCGCCGATTTGCGCCCGACATTGCGGCCTTGCTGCTCCCTTACGGCGAAACACGCCGGTGCTGCCCGATCCGCCCGAAGCGCCGGGCTACCAGCAGCAACGCGAATACGGTCAGCCGCTACGGCGAGTTGCCGTCCTTGGTCCGGCCGCCCTCCGGCGGTACATACCGCTCGGGAAGCCGCGGCTCATAGCCGCGAAATCCGCTCCCGCCAAGCTGGCCTCTGGTGTTGGCGACGACCACGGCGAAATAGGGGATCACGATGGCCCCGGCAGCCGGGATCACGGTGAGCCAGCCGGCGTGGTTGACGAACATGACCACGGTCACCACGAAGCACACCACACGCACGCCCATCATCACCAGGTACCGGCGCTCGCGCTGGCCAATCTCGTCGGACCGGGACTGACGTGCGTCAGTGACCAGGTGAGCCTGGTCACGGCGGGCATTCGGGCGGCTTCGCACAACTCTCACGTTAGGCGGCGCGGCGCGGGGAAGCTAATCAGCGCCGGCCGGGCACTGTCCGGCCGGGCGTGGCATGGTGCCAGGGCCAGGCATGGGTAGTAGACCTTAGGCAACGAGGACCGTGCACTGGAGGAGCGCTATGACCGACCGGACGTATCGCGTGACCGAGATCGTCGGCACGTCACCGACGAGCATCGACGCCGCTATCCGCAACGGGCTGCAGCGGGCCGGGCAGACGCTGCGCCACCTGGACTGGTTCGAGGTGACCGAGGTCCGCGGCCAGCTTGAGGACGGGGAGATCGCGCACTTCCAGGTCGGCATGAAGGTCGGCTTCCGGCTCGAAGACTCCTGATCGGCCGGCCGGCGCCGGTCTGCCATACTGACTGCCGCGAACGGCACGCTGTCCCCGGGAGGTAGATCATGAGCCGATCCGTCCTGGTCACCGGCGGCAACCGGGGGATCGGGCTGGCGATTGCCCAGCGGTTCGCGGCCTCCGGCGACGGGGTCACGGTCACGTCCCGCTCGGGCGAGAAGATCGGCGGGCTGACCGTGGCCAGGTGCGACGTCAGGGACGCGGCGGCCGTGGACGAGGCCTTCACGATCGCGGAGGCCGCCCACGGCCCGGTCGAGGTCGTCGTCGCCAATGCGGGCACCACGGCTGACCAGCTGCTCGCGCTGATGAGCGAGGACGACTTCAGCTCGGTGGTCGACACCAACCTGACCGGTGCCTACCGGGTGGCCAAGCGTGCCGTCCGGCCCATGATGCGGCTGCGCCGGGGCCGGATCATCTTCATCTCGTCGGTGGTCGGGATGCTCGGCTCGGCCGGCCAGGCCAACTACGCCGCCTCCAAGGCCGGGCTGATCGGCATGGCCCGCTCGCTGGCCAGGGAACTTGGCAGCCGGAACATCACCGTCAACGTCGTCGCGCCGGGATTCGCCGATACCGACATGACGGCTGCGCTGACCGACGAGCAGAAGAAGGCGATCGTCGCGAGCGTGCCGCTCGGCCGGACCGCCTCGGCCGACGAGGTAGCCGGCGTGGTGCAGTTCCTGGCCGGTTCCGAAGCCGGGTACATCACCGGCGCCGTCATCCCGGTCGACGGCGGCCTCGGCATGGGCCACTGAGCAACCAGACGGGTACTGACAAGCGGAGGAAGGGCGAGCGATGGGGCTACTGGACGGAAAGCGGATTCTGATCACCGGCGTACTGACGGACTCCTCGATTGCCTTCCACGTCGCGCGGGTCGCGCAGGAGCAGGGCGCGACCGTCGTGCTCACCGGCTTCGGCCGGATGAGCCTGGTCGAGCGAATCGCGAAGCGGCTGCCCGACCCTCCGCCCGTGATCGAGCTTGACGTGACCGATCCCGAGCAGCTCGATTCCCTGGCCGAGCGGGTCGGCGAGCATGTCGGCTCGCTCGACGGCGTGCTGCACGGGATCGCCAACGCTCCTCAGGCCGCGCTGGGCGGGAATTTCCTCGCCACGCCGTGGCCGGACGTATCGGCCGCCTTCCAGGTCTCCACTTACTCGCTGAAGGCGCTGGCGATGGCCACGCTGCCGCTGATGAAGGAGAACGGCGGATCGCTGGTCGGGCTGGACTTCGATGCCCACCTGGCCTGGCCCGCTTACGACTGGATGGGCGTCGCCAAGGCGGGCCTCGAGTCGTGCGCCCGCTATCTCGCCCGCTATCTCGGCGAGTACCAGATTAGAGTCAACCTGGTCGCCGCCGGGCCGCTGCGGACCATGGCCGCCAAGTCCATTCCCGGCTTCGACCAGTTCGAGTCGATCTGGGACGGACGGGCGCCGCTCGGCTGGGACCTGACTAACCACGAGCCGGCCGCGCGTGCCTGCGTCGCGTTGATGTCGGACTGGTTCCCCGCGACCACGGGAGAGATCGTGCACGTGGACGGCGGCGTGCACGCCATGGGCGGCTGACCGCTGGCCGGGTAGCTGGCCGCTGGCCGGGTAGCTGGCCGGGTGCGGCTGGCGGGCGGGAGAGGCGGGATTTATCCGCCCGCTTGTTACTCTGCGTAGCCGATAACGCCTTGTACGGTTATTTCTGTCCCCTGAAGCCACGCATCGATAGCAATTTGTGACGATGTTGGCCTGGGTTCGCTACCTCTTTCAGTTTACGCTTCGGCCAAGCTGCCGGCCTGGATCTTGCGCTGCAGGACAGCCCGGCGGACCACAGGAAGGTGGCAGGGCCTGTCTGCGATGCTGACCCCCGCTTCTGGACGATGGCGTCCAGGCCCCCCAGCCCACCGTGACCGCCCTGAGAGCAAGGGGATCTGATGAA
>JADGPC010000267.1 GCA_017882645.1 Streptosporangiales bacterium
CGCGCACCTCGCCGGCCTGCGCCGGGTCGAGGGCAGCCAGATCGGGTGCCTGCGCTGCGGCCTGGAACGCCGCCAGCGCGCGGTCCCACGACGCGACCTGCTCGCCGAGCGCCGACTGCTGCTCCGGCGTGAGCACCGCCGACCTGGTCTTCTCCAGCGAATCGAATCCGCTGGCCAGCGCTTCCTCGGCCGCCGTCGCCCGGGCCTTCTGCTCGGCCGCCAGCGCTGCCGCCAGCCGTCCGAGTGCTGACGCGAGCAGGCGGCTGGCCTCGGCCGCCTGGCTCAGCGCTGTCCGTCTCGCCGCCACCGACGGGTAGTCTCCGGCCGCTTCGGCCAGCATCTCCCGCAGCGTGGCCAGGTCCGCTCGGGCTCGCTCGGACTCCTGACGCGCCTCCGCCTCGGCGGTGGCGGCCCCCCGCAGCCTCTCGCCGAGCTGCTCCTGCTCGCCGCGCAGGCGGGCGAGCTCCGCCTCCAGCCCGGGCGCCTGGGCCGCGGCTCGTTCTGCGGCCGTCACCCGCCCGCCGACCTCGGCCGCCTCGGCGACCAGGCCGGCCACCGTGTTCCCGGCCGCGATGGCCGCGTGCTTGGCCGCCTCCCGGTCAAGCTCGGCGTGCTCCGTCTCGGTCCGCTGCCTGGCCACCTCGGCGGCGTCCCGCTGCGCCCGCGCGGCCGCGACGGCTTCTGCGGTCACCTGGGCGCCGCTCGCCGCGGCCGGCGCGGGGTGCTCGGCCGACCCGCACACCGGGCAGGCTTGCCCGTCGGCGAGCTCCGCCGCCAGCTCGGCCGCCAGGCCGGCCAGCCGCGCGTCCATCGCCCGCTGGTGCGCGTCGACCAGCCGCTGGTGGGTGTCGACCGCCGTGCGCATCGCCGCGGCCTTCCTGCCGAGCAGCGGCTCGAGCTCGGCCCGGCGCCCGGCCGCCGCGGTGATCCGCGCCAGTTCCGCCTGCCGCTTCCGGCCCGCGTCCAGGCCCGACGCTGCCGCTCTGACCTGTGCCAGCCTGGCCTCGGCCGCGACGATCCGGCCTGGCAGCTCGGCCCTGGCCGCCGCCAGCGATGCGACGCTGGCGGCCGCTTTCGCCGCGGCCGTCTCGAGCGCCCGGAGGGCACTGCGGTGATCCGGCACTGCCGATTCAGCTTCAACGAGATGGTCCAGGGCAGTCGTCTCCCGCAGGTCCGCCTCGGCTCGGGCGGCGGCCTGCAGACCGGTCCGCGAGACCAGCTCGCTGTCGGCGTCCTCGGCAAGCAGGTAAGCAAGCTCGGCGCCGGCGCCGGCGAGCTCGCGGAGTGCCCGGCGCTCACGGCCGGCCGCGGCCTCGGCGTCGGCGAGGATGGCCAGCAGCGGCCGCACCGGCTCGGCCCGCCGGGCCGCGTCCAGCCGCCTGGCCCGCTGGTCATGCTCGGGACGCTCCGCCTCGTGACCGCGAAGTGATGCCAGCGCCGCGGTCAGCCGCGTCATCAGTGCCTGCTGGCCGGCCGCCGCCTGCTCGGCCGCCAGCGCCGTCCGGGTCCGGGCGGCCGCCGCCTTGGCTGCCCTGGCGGCGAGCGCCAGCGCAGCGGCCTGGTCGTCGCCGATCTGCTTGAACCTGACCCGGCGGTCGGCGGCGGCCGCCGCGATCAGCTCGCCGCGGGCCTCAGCGTCGAGCCCGGCGGCTTCAGCGGCGGCCGAGACCGCCGCGCCGATTCCGGCGTCCGCGGCCTGCCGTGCCCGGATCGCCGCCGACCTGCGCCGGTCCAGCTCCACGGTGATGTCGTCGTAGAGCTGCGTGCCGAATAGCTTGGTCAGCACGGCCCGCCTGGCATCGTCGTCGCAGCGCAGGAAGCGCGCGAACTCACCCTGTGGCAGCAGCATGACCTGGGTGAACTGACTCCGGCTCAGCCCGATGATGTCCGCGATCAGATCCCCGACCTCGGCCTTGTTCGACGACAGGCTGACCCAGCTGCCGCCGTCGCGGCGGCGCAGGTGCACCTGCATCGCCTCGGTGGTGTAGCCCGTGCCACGGCGCTTGGGCCGCCGGTGCTCCGGCACCCGGGTGATCAGGTAGCGGACACCCCGCACCGAGAATTCGAGCGTCACGGACGGCTCGGCGCCGGGGTCGGCGAAGTGCGAGTGCAGCCGGTCCTCGGCCGCGTCCTCACCGGACAGGCCGCCGTAGAGGGCGAACGTGATCGCGTCGAGCACCGTCGTCTTGCCCGCGCCGGTCGGGCCTTCGAGCAGGAACAGGCCGCCGCTGGCGAGCCGGTCGAAATCCACCCGCTGCGGCACCGCGAACGGCCCGAACGCCTGCAGCTCGAGCCCGTGCAGCCGCATCAGGCCGCCGCAGGCTTACGGCCCGCGCGCTTTCCGCGTCCGGGCTTCCGGCCGGCTGGTGTACTGCCCGCTGGTGCGCTGCCCGCTGGTGCGCTGCCCGCGGGCTTGCTGCTGGCTGGTGCGCTGTCCGGCTCGGGGAACGCCAGCTCGAGCTCGGCCTGGGTCAGCCAGTCGGCCGACCGCCCGGCGTTCGCCAGCCACTCGTCGACCGAGCCTGCCTCGTCCAGCCCCGACCGGTCAGGCCGGGCCGCGAGGCCGGCCCGGTCAGCCAGGCCCGCGCGCTCAGCCGGGTCGGTCCCCTCAGCCGGGCCGGTCCGGTCAGCCGGGCCTGCCAGAACCGCGCCGACCAGTTCGGGATCGCCCGGCCGTTCCGTCGGGTCGCGGTGCTGGACCGCCTCGATCACATCCCGCAGCACGGCCCGCTGATCCTCGTCGGCCGGACCGCCGCTGGTGTACTCGACGAAGAGCCCGCAGATCTCGACCGGGTCGGCGCTGCGCGCGAGCCGCCGCAGGTCGGTCGCCGAGCCCGACAGCGCGCCCTCGGGCTCGAAGTCGAGTACCAGCGTGTGCGGCCACTTCTGGCGCAGCCGCTCCATCGGAGAGGCGGGACGAACCGGGTCGGTGAGCACGACCTTGACCCACGCGCCAGCCAGCCCGGCGTCCGCCGCGTCGGAGCGGGCCAGCAGGTCATCCAGCTTCCCGCGCACCTCGCGCAGCGGCCGCGGCACCGGGGTGGCCAGCCTGGCCGTCGTCACCTGGCCCGCTTCGTCGATCTCGGCCAGCGTCACCGACTTGGCGTGATGCCGCTCGGAGAACGAGAACGCCAGCGGGGATCCGCAGTACCTGACCGTCGTCCCGGCCGCACCGGAGCTGACGTCCTGCTGCCCGTGCACGTGGCCGAGGGCCACGTAGCTGAGTCCGGCGAACACCGACGCCGGCGTGTCGCCGATCCCGCCGACGCGGATGTCCCGTTCAGAATCGGACGGCATCGCTCCGGTGACGAACGCGTGCGCGGCGACGACGGTGCGCCCGATGCCGCGTCCGTCCGCGTCGGCCCGGATCAGCCTGGTCGCGGCGGCCAGCACCGAGGCGTGCGAGCGGTCCGCGCCCAGGTCGGCCATCACCGCGTCGGGCAGCAGGTAGGGGATGCCGTAGACGGCGACGTCACCGTGCTCGTCAGCCAGGATCACGGGCCGCGCGATGTCGGCGACGGCCGTGCGCAGGTGGACGCCCGCAAGCTCGCTCAGCCGGGAGCCGAAGCCGAGCCGGACCGCCGAGTCGTGGTTGCCGCTGGTGATGAGCACCGGAATCCTCGCCGCGGCGAAGCCCCGGAGCGCGCGATCGAGTACCGCCACCGCGTCGAGCGGCGGTACCGCCCGGTCGTAGACGTCGCCGGCGACGACCACCGCGTGCACCTCGTGACTGACCGCCTGGGCCAGCAGCCAGTCGAGGAAGGCCGCCTGGTGCGCCAGCATGTTCTCGCCGTGCAGCGTCCGCCCCAGATGCCAGTCCGAGGTGTGGAGCAGTCTCATCGGCGCTCCAGCGATCGTGACGGGGGTGACGGTTGAGGTCGGAACCCATCATCGCCGGAGCCCGCGTGGTTGTTCCTGATTGAGTAACGACGGCGTGTCGCACGGTTGCGCGCCCCCCAGCGCGGCCCGCGCTTGTTGGTACGTTGGGCGGATGCTAGCCAGCACGGAGTTCGATGCGCTGTTCCCGCCCGACCTGCCTGAGCCGGAGCACTGGGAAGAGCGGTACCCGCCCAGGGAAATGCCCGACGGCGCCAAGGTCACCAGGGTCGGGCCGTCACCGACCGGCGCTATGCACATCGGAACGATCTACAGCGCGATGATCGACCGGGACATCGCCCGTCAGTCGGGCGGCCGGTACCTGGTCAGGATCGAGGACACCGACCGGTCACGCGAGGTCGAAGGCGCCCTCGACCAGTTCGCCCGGGCATTCGCCTACTTCGGCCTGACACCAGACGAGGAAGAGGGCCGCGGCGACTACGGCCCCTATCACCAGTCACGGCGCGCGGCGATCTACATGAGTTACGCGCGTGAGCTGCTGCGCCAGGACAAGGCCTACCTGTGCTTCGCCACGCCGGCCGAGCTCAGCGACATCAGGAACCGCCAGCAGCAGGCCAAGGTCCCGCCCGGCTACTACGGTGAATGGGCGATCTGGCGGGACGCGCCGGATGACGAGGTGCGGCGCAAGCTCGCCGAGGGCGCACCGTACGTGGTGCGGTTCCGCTCGCCGGGCGTGCCGGGAAGGCGGATCGAGTACACCGAGGCCATCCGCGGGCGGCTGTCGACCGAAGACAACTTCAACGACGTCGTGATCCTGAAGTCCGCCGCCCAGCCCCAGCCCGGCGATCCGGCCGGGGACCGGCTGCCTACGTACCATTTCGCGCACGCGGTCGACGATCACCTGATGCGGGTCAACCTGGTGATCAGGGGCGAGGAGTGGCTTCCTTCCGTCCCGATGCACCTGCAGCTGTTCGCGGCGCTGGGATTCGAGCCACCGGAGTACGCACATACGTCGCAGCTGATGAAGCAGATCCCCGGCGGCAAGCGCAAGCTGTCCAAGCGCAAGGACCCGGAGACCAACGTCGACTTCTATATCGAAGCCGGCTACCCGGCCAAGGCGGTGCTGTATCACCTGCGCGGGCTGGCCAACGGCTCGCTGGCCGAGCTGCCGCTCGACGAGGCGCTCGCGGCGCCGATCAGGCTCGCGGAACTCGGCGGGGCCGGCCCGCTGATCGACCAGGTGAAGCTGGAGGACATCAGCGCCGACCACATCGCGACCCTGCCGAACGCGCAGATCCTGGCCGCGATGCAGCACTGGTCGGCCAGCTACGATCCTGAGCTCGCCAGCGTGCTGGAGGCCGAGCAGGACCTGGCGCTGGCGGCGCTGGCGGTGGAGCGGGACGGGGCCGTGAACCCGCGGAAGGACCTGCGCAAGTGGTCGGACTTCCGATCCGCTTACGGCTTCTTCTTCCCCGAGCTGTTCACGCTGGTCCGGGTCGGAGACGAGCGGCTGGCCGGAAACGAGCGGCTCGGCCGCCTGCCGGCCGACCTGGTGCGCGAGTTCGCCGCGGACTTCGTGGCCGGCTACCAGCACGCCGCCGACCGGGAAGAATGGTTCGCCCAGATCAGGGACCTGGCGGCGAAACACGGCTTCGTCAGCGCCAAGCAGTACAAGCAGGCGCCGGACGATTACCCGGGCTCGATCACGGAGGCATCCCACCTGATCAGGGTGGCGCTGACCGGCTCGACCAA
>JADGPC010000268.1 GCA_017882645.1 Streptosporangiales bacterium
CCACTTCGGCAACACCACGGCGGCGTCCAACCGGTACGCCCAGTACGCCATCGTGTCGCCGACCGGGACGCATCCCGACGGGTTCAACACGCCCGGCGGCCAGTTCTGCGCCTGGCATGACGACACGGCGGACCCGAACCTTCCGGCCGGGCCGGTCAAGTCCAAGCTCGACGTCGCGTTCACCAACCTGCCGTACGTGACCGACCTCGGCCCCTCGTGCGGCGAGAACTTCGTCAACGGCGGGACCGCGGGAATCCTGGACGGCGCATCGATCGTCGAGGGCCACGAGTATGCCGAGACGATCACCGACCAGTACCCGGCGTTCGGCTGGACCAACGCCGTTCCCACGGGCGGTGCCGAGAACGGTGACCTGTGCGCGTGGAACCCGCCCGGCACCACGGGCGGCACCAACGACCTGACGCTGCCGACCGGCACGTTCGCCATGCAGTCGACATGGGCGAACGACAACGCCGGCGGCGGATGCTCGTTCTCGCACCAGATCGTCACCAACAACTGGGTGCTCAACGGCGGATTCGAGACCGGCTCGCTCGCCGACTGGACCACCGCGGGCCCGGCCACGGCCATCGTCAAGACGGGTGCCCACTCGGGCAAGGACGCGGCCCGGCTCGGGAAGTCCACGGCGACCAAGGGCAGTTCCAGCATCGCCCAGACCTTCACCGCCCGCGGCACGCAGCTGTCGTTCTGGTACCAGACCAGCTGCCCGGACACCGTCGCAGCCTCGTGGGCGACGGCGACGCTGACCGACAACACCACCCACGCGAGCGTCACCGTGCTGGCCAAGACGTGCGCCGCGCACTCGGGCTGGAAGCAGGTCAGCCAGGCCGTGGTTCCCGGGCACTCCTACACGCTGAAGCTGATCAGCCACGACGACGACGACACAGGGGCGGGCGACGGCAACGTCACGCTGTTCGACGACGTCGTTAACAGCTAGCCGCACGGTGTTAGCTACAGAGGGCCAGGGTGGCGCCGGCCGGGTCGACGAGCCGGTGATGACCCGCGTCACCGGCGAAGGCGACCAGGTCGCCGCGGACGCGCGACTTCGGTCCGGCCGGTCCGGTCAGGATCGTGCCGTCGGCTCCGCAGGCCACGAGCTCGCCGTCGACGCGCAGCAGCACCGGCCCGTCCCGGCTCGCCGAGATCGCCGCTCGCCCCGCGGCCAGGCCGTCGAGCACGGCCTGCGGGTCGGAGCTCTCGCTCAGCACCCACGTCGTGGGCGAGCCTGGCGGGGCGTCAGAGCCCGGCCGGTGCCAGTCGCTGCCGCCGATCGCGATCGCGGCCGGGTGCCAGGCGAGCCACCAGGCCAGCGGCGTCGTCCAGTGCGGGTCAAGCCAGCTCCAGTGCCAGACCTCCAGCAGCGGCGGCCGCCTGGTCATCGGCGCGGTCCAGCTCACCTGACCGCCGTACGGGTGATTAACGGAAAGCAGCCCGCCGGCCCGTTCCGTCGCGGCCAGCCACTCGTCGGGCGGCTCGCGGAAGTCGACCCAGCCGACATCGCCGAGCGCGTTGGCGTGACCCTGGTCGGTGGTCACCTCCTGCCCAGGCAGCAAGGCGATGCCGTGCGCGGCGGCGGCGGCCGGCAGCTCGGCGTGGTGGCTGACCGTGTTGTGGTCGGTGACGGCGAGGAAGTCCAGGCCGCGCTCGACCGCGAACCTGGCCAGCTCGGGAACGGTCAGCACGCCGTCGGAGTGGACGGTGTGCGCGTGCAGGTCGCCGGCTAGCCAGCGCATCCCGGCCGACGCCGGGAGGTCACGCCGGCCGAGCCGGTCGGCGACCGGCGGCACCGGCTCGTTCCTGGTGCCCGGAACGATCTGGCCCGGCTGGCTGGTGACCTCCGCGGACACCGTGTAGCCGATCCCGGCGGCGGGAATCCGGTGCAGTCCGAGCACGACCTGCCAGGTGCCTGGCTCCAGGTCGCCGGGCAGGTAGCCGGGCGTGGCTGACCGGGACGTGATCACGAAGGACCGGCGCGCCCCGCCTGACCAGCCGCGGAATCCGGCCGGGCCGAAGCAGCCGAGGTCAAGGACGGCCGCGGTGGCGTCGTAGTCGAGCTCGACCCTTAAGGCGCTCGCTCCGGCCGGCACGTCGAAGGGCAGGTACTGCCAGGCCGACGCGCACCGGTCCTCGATCGTCCACGTCCCGGCATGCCGAGTCTGCGCCATGCCTCTTGTCTACCACGCTCGCCTTGACCCGGTTAATTCAACGCTTGTAGAGTTCAACAGGTGTTGAATTAACGGACTCAGCGAAGGGCACGCCGATGTGGGCCATGATCGTGAAGGAGTTCCGCCAGGTCCGGCGGGACCGGCGGACGCTCGCGATGATGATCGTGCTGCCCGTCCTGCTGCTCGTCGTGCTCGGCTACGCGGCCAGCTTCGATGTCAAGACCATCACCGTGATCGCGTCCGGACCGCAGGCCAGCGCCGCTGCAGGGCTGCTGAAGTCGCCGTTCGACATCACGATGACCGCCGCCCATCAGGACCGGACGTGGGCGCAGGATCAGCTGCGGGACGGCAAGGCCGAGATGGCCCTTGTCACCGGCGGGGCCAGGCCGCTCGTGCTCATTGACGGCAGTCAGCTGTTTCCCGCCCGGGCTGCGCTGGCCGCCCTGGCAGAAATGCAGCAGCGGCATCCCGCGCACCCGGGCGGAATCGGCGCAGTGGTGCCGAGGGTGATAGTGCTGTACAACCCGGGCCTGACCACCTCCGACATCATGATCCCCGGGCTGTGCGGCGTGGTGCTGGTCTTCGTGGGCACGATCATCACCAGCCTGGGCGTGGTCAGGGAGCGGCAGTCCGGGACGCTGGAGCAGCTTGCGGTCATGCCGCTGCGGCCACGAGATGTCTTCCTGGGCAAGATCGTGCCGTACTTCCTGGTCGCCGCCGTGGACCTGGCGATCGTGCTGGTGGTCGGCATCGCGATCTTCGGGGTGCCGTTCCGCGGCAATCCCGCCGTGTTCGGGCTCGGCGCGCTGCTGTTCCTGTTCGTCACGCTCGGCATCGGCGTACTGATCTCCAGCGTCTCGCAGAATCAGGGCCAGGCCATCCAGCTCGCCGTGATGACGCTGCTGCCGCAGGTGCTGCTCTCCGGGCTGATCTTCCCGCTGACCTCGATCGCCCCCGGGGTGCGCTGGATCTCCTACCTCCTGCCGCTGACCTACTTCAACCAGATCTCCCGCGGGGTGATGCTGCGGGCCGAGCCGATCACGGCGCTCTGGCAGCCGTTCGTGTTCCTGGCCCTGCTCGGGGCCGTGGTCGTGACCGGCGCGACGCTGCGGTTCCGCGGCTACCTCGCGCCGGAGGCCAGCGAGCGCGGCTCGCGCAAGCCTGCCGTCCAGCCGCAGGGGGCCGGAGCATGACCAGCCAGGACGCGAGGATCGCGGCAGCGGCGCGGGACGGTGCTGGCCTGCCCGCGCGGGGCGGTGCCGGCCTGCCCGCCTGGGGCGGCACGCAGCTCCGGGTGGCCTTCGGGAAGACCGTCGCCCTCGACGGCGTGACGCTGTCGGTCCCGGCCGGCCAGGTGTCCGCGGTGGTCGGCGGAGACGGCGCGGGCAAGAGCACGCTGCTGCGCTGCCTGGTCGGGGTGCTGGCGCCGGATAGCGGTACCGTCACGCGCCCGGTCAAGGAACGGACCGGCTACCTGCCGGCCAGCTCGGGGATCTACCCCGATCTCACCGTGGCCGAGAACCTGGATTTCCGAGCCAAGGGCTACGGCATGTCCGCCCGGGACGCGCGGGCCCGGGCGGCCGAGTACCTGGACCGGGCGGGCCTGACCCCGGCTGCGGGGCGGCTCGCCGGGCAGCTGTCCGGCGGGATGCGGCAGAAGCTCGCCGTGATCTCGGCGATGCTGCACCAGCCCGAGCTGCTCGTCCTGGACGAGCCGACGACGGGAGTCGACCCGGTCAGCCGGTCTGGCCTGTGGTGGCTGATCGCGCGCGCGGCCACGGAGGGCTGTGCGATCGTGCTGGCGACGACGTACCTGGACGAGGCCGAGCGGTGCGCGTCGGTGCTCGTGCTCGACGCCGGGACGGCGCTGGCCGCCGGAACCCCGGAGCAGATCGTCGCGGCCATGCCGGGATCCCTGCGCGCGGTCGCGGCCAGGCCGCCTGGCGATGCGGCGGCCAGGTCGTGGCGCCGGGCCGGACGGTGGCGGGTCTGGGACCCGCACTCCGGCGGCGGCGACATCACGCCCGACCTGCAGGACGCCGTGATCGTCGCTGCTATCTCGCGCCAGCAGCCAGCCGGAAGTGCGGCATGAGCGCGCTGGCCCAGTCCCCGCTAGCCCAGACCCCGCTAGCACAGTGCGCGCGGGCGACGAAGCGGTTCGGGCAGGTGACCGCGGTCAGTGACGTGGACCTGGTGATCGGGCCGGGCGAGATCGTCGGGCTGCTCGGGGCGAACGGAGCCGGCAAGACGACGCTGATCCGGATGCTGCTTGGCCTGATCCCGGCGAGCGACGGAGCGGTCGAGCTGTTCGGCGAGCCGCCGTC
>JADGPC010000269.1 GCA_017882645.1 Streptosporangiales bacterium
AGGACATCTCGGTGGTGGGGTTCAACGACATGCCCTTCATGGACCGGCTCAGGCCGCCGCTGACTTCCGTCAGCTTTCCGCACTACCAGGTCGGGACCGAGGCGGGGCAGCTGATACTCGAGCAGATCGCGGCCACCGGCGGGCACGGCACGGCGCCAGCCGACGACCAGCCCAAGGTTCTCTACCTGGCGCCGGAACTCCGGGTCAGGGGCTCGACCGGTCCGCCGCGGGCCGCAGCCGGATAGAGCTGCCTGGCCATCCAGTCAGCGCCGTAGTAGCGGTGCTGATAGGGCACGTTGGCGCAGCCGTGATTGCCCTCGTCGAGCAGCAGGAGCTCGGCGTTCTCGCCGGTCTCGCTGGCCAGTCGCTCGGCATCGGTCCACGGGAACAGCCGGTCCCGCATGCCCGCCACGATCAGGATCGGCGCCCTAATGCCGCTGGCCCGGCCAGCCATGGTCAGCTCGGCGGCCCGCTGCCTGGCCTGCTCGTCTGACCCGGACTTCGACCGGACGGTGAACGCGGCGCGGCTCAGCTCGGGCAGCTGATCCCAGACGTCGCCGAGGCAGTACGGTCCGCACAACGCGATGCAGGCGCGGACCCGGTCGTCAGCGCTCGCCACCCGGGCGGCGTAGTAGCCGCCGAGACTGACCCCCCAGATCCCGATCCGGTCAGCATCGATGCCAGTGAGCCCGGCGGCGGCGTCGATGATGGCGCCGCCGGGGACTTCCCAGTCGCCCCTGATCGCAAGGTCGTACTCGGCCTCGCCCTGTCCCGGGCCGTCGACCGACAGGGTGGCGATTCCCCGGTTCAGGAAGAGATCCTCGGTCGGCCTGAACTCTTCCTTGGCCGAGTCCAGGCCCGGGATCAGGATCACGACCGGGTGCGGACCCGGCCGCTGCGGGCGCCGCAGCACCCCGGCGATCGTTGCGCCGTCGAAAGGTATCTCGACCCGCTCGCCCGGCGGGTCGAGGAACGGCAGCGCATCGGTGGAGCACCTGACCGCCATCAGGTGAGCGGCGCGCATCTGCTCGATGTCGTCGACGAACATGAACTTCGCGAAGTGGTAGTAGACGGCGGCCTGCGAGAGGTGCGCCCCGGCCGACCGGTCCCGGCCGTCAGCGAGCGCCGCCCGGCCCAGTTGCTCGTGGACCGCGCCTGCCAGGCACCACTGCTCGCACCAGGTGTCCCAGGTGCGGATCATCGACGTCACCCGCACGAAGTCGTTGTAGTCGATGCCGTTGGCCACGAATCTGGGCGCCCAGTGACTTACCGCGGAATTGACCCGGCTATCTGCCATGTGTGACAGCATTGCACACGTTTGTTACCCCGCCCGGCCTGGCGGCCGCGTCGGGCGGCGGGGGGCGGTACCGGGACTTAATACCGCGATTTCGGCCCCAGCCGCCGAGACCAGCCGGATAATACCCATTGACAAGATCCTGTCCGAAACATCACTCTCGCGATGCAAACGATTGCTAGGGTGTGAATCGCGCAGCTGAATCGCGAAGGTGATGGATGTAGCTGATTCATGCGCGTCGGGTGACGCCGGCTGGCGGGGTCGTCGAGTCTGAGGTGGGCGGAATGACGGATCGAAGTGACGGGCACCGGCTCGGCTGGCTGGGAACCGGGCGGATGGGCATCTCGCTCATTCACCGGCTGCTCGGTGCGGGCTGCGACGTCACGGTCTACAACCGGACCAAGGCCAAGGCCGAGCCGCTCGCGGCCGCCGGGGCCAAGGTGGTGGACACCGCTGCCGAGCTTGGCGCGGCGGACATCGTGTTCGTGACGGTCGGTACCTCGCAGGATCTGATCGACGCGCTGACTGGCCCCGCCGGGCTGACCTCAGGAAGCCGGGTACCGTCGATCGTCGTCGACTGCTCGACGGTCTCGGCCGAGGCATCGGAGCATGTCAGGGCGGAGCTCGCGGCCAAGGGCTGCATGCTGCTGGCCGCGCCGGTGATGGGAAACCCCAAGGTCGCTCAGGTCGGCCGGCTGACCTTCGCCGTCTCCGGCTCCCGGGCAGCGTTCGACACCGTCCATCCCTACCTCGACATTCTCGGCGCCGGCGCGACGTACGTGGGCGCGGGCGAGCTGGCCAGGACGGTGAAGCTCTGCCACAACCTGTTCCTCGGCGTCGTGACTCAGTCGCTCGCCGAGGTGACCGTGCTGGCCGAGAAGAGCGGCATCAGCAGGCAGGCACTGCTCGCCTGCCTCAACAACAGCGTCATGGGCTCGACGTTCAGCAAGTACAAGACGCCGGCCTTCGTGAATCTCGACTTCCACCCGACCTTCACCTCGACGCTGCTGCGCAAGGACTTCGACCTTGGGCTCGCGGCGGCGAGGGAGCACGAGGTGCCGATGCCGATCGCGTCGGCAGCCCACCAGCTCGTGCAGAGCCTTGTCGGTTACGGATTCGGCGAGGACGACTTCGCAACATTGCTCGTGCTCCAGGCCCGGTCCGCGGGCCTGGAAGTGGTTAGTGAGAACGCGGAGGTTTCTGACGGGCTCGAGCCCGCCAGCAGCGATTGAACGGATTATCCATCAACTCGGAAGGGAGGACCGGGGATGAATCATCACCGCGCCCGGTTCTTGTCTGTTGGCATTACCGCGGCCGTCCTGACGGCCACGCTCGCCGCCTGCTCCAGCAGCGGCTCACCCTCCGGCGGCTCGTCCAGCACGCCAGCATCAACCAAGCCGATCCTGATCGGCACCTCGCTGTCGCTCACCGGTGACTTCTCCGCCGACGGCCAGGCCTTCCTCAAGGGTTACAAGCTCTGGGTCAGCGACGTGAACGCCGCTGGCGGCCTGCTCGGCCGGCAGGTCAAGCTGATCTACCTGAACGACAGAAGCGATCCTGGCCAGGTCGTCACCAACTACACGACGCTGATTTCCACCGACCATGTCGATCTCACGTTCGGCCCGTTCTCCTCGCTGCTCACCACCCCGGCGTCGGCGGTCGCGGCGCGGAACGGGTTCGCGTTCATCGAGGGCGCCGGCGGCGCGCCGAGCGTGTTCACGGCGCCGGCCAACATGCAGGCGCACAACGTCTTCGACGTGAGCCTGCCGATCGAGGACGAGATGGTCCCGTTCGCCAACTGGGTGGCGTCGCTGTCGGCCAGCCAGCGACCCAAGACGGCCGCCTATCCGATGGCTGACGACCCGTTTGCCGACCCGCCGGTTCAGAAGACCCAGATCGCGCTGCAGAAGGCCGGCGTCAAGACGGTCTACTCGAAGATCTTCCCGGCCGAGGTGCCGGACTACGCTCCGGCCGCGGACAACGTGGCGGCCAGCAAGGCCGACGTCGTGGTGCTCGGCTCGACCGACGTGCCGACGGTGGGTGCGTTCATGAAGGCGTTCCAGCAGCAGCACTACACCCCGAAGATCTTCATCGCGGCGGCCGGTCCTGACCAGGGTGCTGCCTTCACCAGCGCGGTCGGCGTCGGCAACGCAGCCGGGACCATGGTGCCGAACGGCTGGTACGGCGGCTCGCCGAACCCGCAGAGCCAGAAGATGGTCGCCGAGTACATCAAGATCTACGGCGGCACGGCATCGGACATTAACGCGGACGTCGCCGAGGCTTACTCAGTCGGACAGGTCGCCCAGCAGGCGGTGGAGGCCAACAAGAGCCTCGACAACGCCAAGATCATCGCCTACCTGCACAGCGACGTCACGCTCCAGACCGTGCAGGGTCCGGTGAAGTTCGACTCGCTCGGCCGCAACGGCTCGGCCACGACGTACATCTTCCAGTGGCAGAACGGCAAGTACGTGCTGGTCCTGCCGGTCGGCAGCCCGGGTTCGGCTTCCATCCTGAACCCGAAGCCAGCCTGGAAGAACGGCTGATCATGCGGGTGCACGGAGCAGCGCGCGACAGGAAGAGAGGCAATGGGCACTGAGCTGACTCGCGCCGTGATCAACGGGATACTCGGCGGCGGCATCTACGCGCTGATGGCCGTCGGGCTGACCCTGATCTTCGGCGTGCTCGACATCATCAACATCGCCCAGGGCGTGATGGTGATACTTGGTGCCTACCTCAGTTACGCGCTCTCCGTGCACCTGCACCTTGACCTGTTCCTCGGCCTGCTGATCACCGTCCCGGCGATGTTCGTGATCGGCGTGATCATCCAGGTCGCCTTCATCCGCCCGCTGCATGGCAGCGAGCGCACCTCGATGTCGCTGCTGGCCAGCTACGCCGTGGCGATCATCATCGAGGGCGCGCTTTACCTCTTCTTCGGGCCGAACTACGTGACGCTCAACGCTCCCTACGTCAACAAGAGCATCAGCATGCTCGGGTTCCACCTCCCCTACATCGACCTGTACGGCTTCGCCCTCGCGGTCGTGCTGGTGGCCGCGATCTACGTGATGCTGTACCGGACCACGTTCGGCCGGAGCATCCGGGCCACCATGCAGGACCGGACCGCGGCGATGCTGGTCGGAGTCGACGTCAACCGGGTGGCCGCGCTGACCTACGGCATCGGCGTCGCCGTCACCGCCGCGGGCGGCATGATCTTCGGGGCCAGCGGCGGCGGGTTCAATCCGAACAGCGGCTACGACCTGATTTCCCGGCTGCTCGCGCTGATCATCCTGGCCGGCCTCGGCAGCATCGGCGGTGCCCTGGTGGCATCGATGTTCATGCTGACGCTCGAGTCCATCGTGGACATCTGGCAGCCGAACTGGTCCATCGCCGTCTTCTACGCCGCGCTCGTGCTCGTGCTCCTGATCAAGCCGACCGGCTTGTTCGGCCGTCAGGCTGCGAGGGCGCAGTGAGCGGCCTGGCGCCGCCTTCGGCGGGCAGTGCCGCCGGGGCACGGCACCGCAAGTCAGTCGGCTGGCCGGCCGGACGTGCCGCACAGGCCGGCCTGATCGTCCTGGCCCTCGTCGCGGTCGTCATCTTCCCGCTGGCCTTCACCAACCAGCAGGTCAGCACCATCGCCTTCCTGACCCTGATCTTCGTCTGCGCCGCCGTCGCCTGGAACCTCTTCTCTGGCTACTCCGGTTACATCTCACTCGGGCACGCCGTGTTCTTCGGCAGCGGCGCTTACGCGGCCGGCATCGCCGCTAGGGACTGGCACATCACCGGCACGGCCGAGTTCGCGCTGCTGCCGTTCGCGGCCGCGGTCGCGGGGCTGATCGCGATTCCGTTCGGCCTGATCGCGCTCCGGGTGCGACGGCACACCTTTGTCGTCATCACGATCGCTATCTTCTTCATCTTCCAGCTCATGGCCTTCAACCTGACCAGCTTTACCAACGGCACGATCGGGCTCGACGCCCCGTTCCTGCTCTGGGATCCGGTGAGTTTCGACCAGCGCTTCTACTACATGGCGCTGACCCTGGCTCTCGGCACCGTGGCCATCTCCTGGCTGATCAAGGGCTCCAGATTCGGCCTTCAGCTCCGCGCTATCAGGGACGACGAGGACCGTGCCGCCAGCCTGGGCGTGCGGGCCATGCCGGTCAAGCTGACCGCCTTCGTGATCTCCGGCGCGATCACCGGCCTGGCCGGAGCCCTGTGGTTCTTCTTCATCAACCAGGTCCTGCCGCAGTCCGGCTTCGACCCGCTGTTCGACCTGACCGTCGCGCTGATGGCCTTCCTCGGCGGACTCGGCACGGTCACCGGCCCGATGCTCGGCGCGCTGATCATCGAGCCCGCACAGCAGTACCTGACCACGCAGTTCAGCAATAGCTACCTGAGCCAGATCCTGCTCGGCGCCCTGTTCCTCGCGGTAGTGCTGTTCCTGCCCCGCGGCCTGATCCCGACGGTGGCGGCGAAGGGCAGCGGGTGGCTGGAGCAGCGCCGGGGCCGTCAGGACGTTCCCGCCACCGCCGAGGATGGCGACGGCGGCGCAGACGGCGCTGACGCCGGGATCGGGTCCCCCGCCGAGGCCGGAACCAGCGCCGCCGCCGACGCGGGCAGCGGCGATACTTCCGCACCGGCCGCGACCTCGAAGGGACCGGCGTCATGACCGCCCTGCTCAGCACCGCGGGAATCGCCAAGGCCTTCGGCGGCGTGCAGGCGCTGGACGACTGCTCGGTGGAGGTGCAGGAGGCCAGCATCACGGGGCTGATCGGGCCGAATGGCTCGGGCAAGACGACCTTGTTCAACGTCATTACCGGCTACGAGCGGCCGGACGCCGGCCAGGTGCAGTTCGCCGGCCGCGACATCACCGGGTACGCGCCGCAGCGGGTCTTCGCGGCCGGCATCGGCCGGACCTTCCAGCTGACCAGGATCTTCCCGCGGCTGACCGTCCTGGAAAACATGATCGTCGCCGCCCAGCACACCGGCGACGGGTCCCGTCGCTTCCGCAATCCGCTGGCCAGGGCAGGCGGCGCGGCCGACCGGCGGCGCGCGATGGAACTGCTCGACTTCACCGGCATCGCCGCGCACGCGGGCAAGCTGGCCGGAACGCTCTCCTACGGCCAGCGCAAGCTGCTCGAGCTCTCCTATGTCCTGGTCGCCGACCCGGCGATCGTGCTGCTCGACGAGCCGGCTGGCGGCGTGAACCCGTCGCTGGTCAACCAGCTGTCGCAGCGGATCAGGGA
>JADGPC010000270.1 GCA_017882645.1 Streptosporangiales bacterium
ATGGGCGTGCCCATCGTGCTGGCCTGCGATCTGCGGTTCATGGCGCAGGATGCCGTCCTCATGACGGCGTTTGCCCAGCGCGGTCTGATCGCCGAATGGGGAATCAGCTGGCTGCTGCCGCGGCTGGTCGGCTCGGCGGTCGCGCTTGACCTGCTGTTCTCCTCGCGAAAAATCACCGGTACCGAGGCCGCTGCTCTCGGGCTGGTGAATGCCGCGCTCCCGCGCGAGGAGGTGCTGGCCCATGCGCAGCAGTACGTGCGCGGCCTCGCGGCGACCTCGTCGCCGGCGTCGATGGCGATCATGAAGCGCCAGGTCTACCAGCAGCTGCACGCGGGCATGGCCGCCGCCGAGAACGAGGCCCGCGCGCTGATGCTAGAGAGTTTCAGCCGTCCCGATTTCCGCGAGGGTGTCCAGTCCTTCGTGCAGCGGCGGGCACCCGCGTTCCAGCGGATACCGCGACCAGGACGCACGTGATCAGAGGGGCTGGAGCCGGGTGTGCAGGAGGCAGAATTCGTTGCCTTCTGGGTCGGCCAGCACGTGCCAGCTGTCGGTGCCGGTCTGGCCGACGTCGGCGGCCCTGGCGCCGAGAGCGAGCAGTCGCTCCAGCTCGGCGTCCTGGTCGCGGTCGGTGGCGTTGACGTCGATGTGCAGTCGGAGCTTCCCGGTCCGCGGGTCGCTGCTGGGGCTGAGGACGAGGGTGGGCTGCGGGCCGCCGAAGCCGGCGTCGGGCGGCCCGATCTCGATGCTTCCGTCGTCTTCCCGGCCGAGTTCGACGTAGCCGAGGACCTTGCTCCAGAATGCGGCCAGCCGGTCGGGGTCGGCGGCATCGATGACCAGCTCACTGATGCGGCATGCCATGCCCGTCAGTGTACGTAGACAACCCGAGAGTCGATCGTCGGCCGCGTGCCGGAGGGCGGCGATCAGTCCGGGCCTTCGGGTCCTACGCAGGGTTGTTACGCGGTGGCCGGCGAGGTGATCAGGGCAGCTCGCGCGGCCGTCAGGTTGAGGAACGCGGCCGCGCGGCCGAAGGTGTCGGCGATGGTCTGATCCGCCAGCTGCTCCTGGTAGGCCTCGTACCGGGCCATTTCCCAGGCCTGCCCGCGCGGCGTGAGCGGCGCGAGAACTGGCGCCGGCAGCGGCTTCCATCGCCAGCCCGTCAGCCGGTTGTCGCCCGGTCCGCTGCCACTCGCCTCCGGCAGGACGAAGTCCGCCAGGTCGGCGTCCTGGCCCATCCGGTTCCGGACGAAGCGCAGTCCGGCGAGAGTGTCTTCCACCTTGGTGCGCTCGGCGGGTGGCTGGTCGGCCATCACGCGGTCGTAGGCCTTGTGATGATGCCGCAGCAGGGTCGCGTCGACGATCGTGACCCACCACACTGCCTCGGCGATGGCGGTGAACGCCCGCACCTGGTCCGACGACCGGATGCTGGGCAGGCGGGCAGTGATGTCGTTCATCGCGCCGATACACCATTGCAGCGGGCTCAGCTCGTCCGCCGGATCGCTCATGTTCGCGCGGTTCCACGCGACCCGGCACCGGGCCGAGCAGAACCTGGCGTGCTCACGGCGCGGCGTGAACGGAGTTCCGCACTGTTCACACTGCCTTGTATCCACCATTGCCCTATGTTACGCGTAACACCACCAGGAGGGTCTGACGATGAGTGACCGAGAGCCTACGCCTGGCAGTTCAGGCGACGAGCCGGATAGCGAGTCTGACCGGCAGGAAGATGCAGCCGAGGCGGCGCTGATCCGCAAGGTGATGCGGGAGCAGGAGCGGCACCGCGAGGGCGGGGTGGACCCGGAACTTGCGGAGGACGAAGAGCCTGATCTTGGATCCTGATCCGGGCGGCGGCCCGTCCCGGCTGGTCAGTCCGGCAGCGAAGCCCGGGCGGCGTAGGCCACCAGCTCACGGCGGCAGCCCAGGCCGAGCTTGGCGATCAGGCTCGCGATGTGAGTCTCGACGGTCTTCGGCGAGATAGCGAGGTGCGCCGCTACCTCGGCGCTTGACTGACCGTCGCCGACGAGCAGGAAGACATCCATCTCGCGGCTGGTGACGCCCAGCTTGCGCAGGTCTCCCGGCACGTGGGCGTTGCCCCGGCCACAGCGGGGAACCCGCTGGCCGGCCTGGCGCAGGATGCCGCGGCAGGCCGACGCCAGGTGATAGAAGCCGTTGTCATCGAGATCTTCGATCGCCTCCGTGAGCCAGGCGGCCGGGTCGCCCCAGCCGTCGCGGAACGCGGCCGGGGCGACCAGCCGGTGCATGATGTGGTTCCACCACGGCGCGCACCGGGCGAACTGCCTCCGGCCCTGCTCGGCAAGCTGGCCGGCCCGCTCAGCCTGGCCGTCCTGACCCGCGAGCACCGCCTCGGCGTAAGAGAGGCAGCCGCGGTTCCAGCAGGCCACCTCGGCGCCCACGTCGATGGCGTCCCGCAGCGCGGCGCGGCCGCCGTCGCCTGCTACGGCCTGCAGCAGCGGCCAGTAACCCCAGCCCAGGGCCGGAGCGGTCAGCCGCTCGTCCCGTCCCTGCTTGACGGCCGCCGCGCTCGTTTCCAGGGCTGCCGCCAGGTCGTTGCTGACGATCGCGGCGGTGACGCGAGCGTCGCCCGTCGCCGCCATCAGCACGGACGGATCTCCCGGCGCGAGCTGCTCGGCCTGCTCGGCCAGGGCCTCGGTGCGCTCGCGTTCGCCGCGGGTGGCGACGATGCACGCCTGGGCCGCCACGGCCATGGCCTCCACCCGGTTCATCTGCAACCGAGCGGCGGCCTGCTGACTGCGCTGCGCGGCGTCGAGCGCGCGGTCCAGGTCGGTGCCCAGGCTCCAGGCGTTGGCGAGCTGCAGGTCGAGCACGGCCGCGGTGGAGACCGCGCCGCACTCCACCGCCAGGCCCTTGGCCTCGCAGAGCCGGCGGGATCCGGATTCCTCGAACATCTCGATCGTGCCGAGCTCGTGCATGGCGCGGATGCGCCGGACGGGCAGCCCGCACCGCGACGAGATCTGGTAAGCGCGCTCGAAAGCGGCTCTCGCGGCGGCCGTGTCGCAGATCCGCTCGCGGCGCCCGATGACTTCCAGCGCCTCGCACGCGATCTCGGCCGCGGAGCCCGACAGGTCGGCTGCCTCGGCGCTGGTCAGAGCGCTCTGCGCCAGTTCCAGCGCGTGATCAGGCTTCCCGGCATCGATCGCGCAGCGGGCCGCTACCGCGTCAGCCCAGCCGCCAAGTCGCGGGTCGGGTGTTCCTTCCGCCAGCGCGCGCGCCGCGGCAACCTGCTCCTCGGCCATCGCCACCTGGTCACATTCGGACAGCGAGCGGGCGGCCCTGAGGCGCACCTCAGCCTTCCGCGAGGCCGGGGCGCCGATCGCGTCGAGTTCGGCGATGAGCCGGTCCGTGGTCTGGACGACCTGGTCGGCGTCGCCGGCCAGCATATGGACGGTGGACAGCGTGTCGTCGATGTCGGCCAGCATCCGCGGCTCGGCTGCCGGTGCCTGCCCGAGCTCCTGTCTCCCCCTGGCTAGCGAGGCGGCCGCGCTGGTCAGCGCTCCTCGCTGCAGCGACCGGCGGCCGGCCTCAAGCAGCAGGGCCGCGGCCTGCACATGCTGTCCGGCCATCTCGTGCAGCTCGGCCGCAAGCTCGCACAGCGCTCCGGGCAGGCCGGGGTGCGCCGTCTGGATCGCCGCTGCCGCCGTCGCGGCGTGCCTGGCCAGGAGCGGGGGGAGCAGATCCGACACGATGGCGTCCCTGGTCAGCGAGTGCCGGAACCGGAAGACCACCTGGCTGGGGCAGGGCGGCTCGACTAGCTGCGCCTCGCAGGCCCGCTGCAGCGCGGCGAGCACCTCGGCCTCGGTCGCGTCGACCATGGCGGGAATCAGCGTCCAGTCGAACTGCCGGCCAAGTACCGCGGCAGCGATCACGACATCGGATTCCTTGGGGGCGAGTCCGGCCAGCCGGTGCCGTACCGACTCAGTGATAGAGGTCGGCACGCCGGTGGTCACTTCCTCGTTCGCCCGCCAGCCGTTGGCGCCGGGGACGAGCTCGCCGGAGGAGATCGCGGAGGCGAGCATCTCCTCGACGGCAAACGGCAGCCCGTCGCTGTCGGCGAGCAGCCGCTGCACCACCTGGCCGTGTACGTCTTCCTGGTCCAGGCAGTCGGCAACCATCCGCCTGACATCGGCCGGGGGCAGCCGGCCGATCGAGATGACCGATGCGGTCCGGCGGGCGTGCACTGACCTGACCATGTCCAGGGCCGCGGATGGCGTGCTGTCGCGCAGCGTCGCCACGCACAGCACCGGCTCGCCGGCCAGGCTGTCAGCCAGGTACTCCACCACGGCCACCGTCTCCGGGTCAGCGAAGTGCAGGTCTTCCAGCACCAGCAGGGTGCCCTTGCCGCCCACGCAGGTGAGCAGGCGGAGCAGCGCCTCGCCCAGGATGAGCGGCGAGATCTCAGCCGCGCGCTGCCCCTCCTGGCCCCAGTCGGGCAGCATCGAGGCGAGCGCTGGCCGGTACTCGGCCAGCGCTGGGAGGTCCGGTATCCCGGTCGTCCGCTCGACTCCCGTCAGGGCCTCGACAATCGGCCTGAGCGGCACCGGCGATGAGGCCTGCACCGCCCGCCCGGACGCGACGGTGAAGTTCCTGGCCGACGCGACCGAAGCCAGCTCCCTGGCCATCCGGGATTTCCCGACTCCGGCCTCACCGGCCAGGACGATCAGGCCACGGTCGTGGTCCGCCCGGTCAAGCGCTGTGGTCAGGAACTCGAGCTCAGCCTCACGGCCGACCAAGTCCCGACACTGAATAGTTCTCATCGAGCCACATTACCGTTACGCAAAGTAGCCGTTCATCGGGTAAATTAGGCTCAAAACGGACGATCGGGCCACCACAGCTTGGCGGCGCCGATCCCCTCGTGGCCGACGCGCGCCAGCCGCAGCAGCCAGCTGGCTATCCCGGCGGCCCCCTGCATCCAGCCCACGTCGGGTTCCAGGTCCGGCGGGTCATGCCGGTGCTCGGTATGCGACCAGCGGGCGCCGGATTCGTCGGCGATGCGCCTATTGAGAACATCCTGAGCGAGGGTGACCGCCCAGCCGAGCCAGTCGGCGTCGCCGGTCTCCTGGTAGCGGTCCAGTGCCATCTCGCCGACGCCAGCCGTTCCGCAGCACTGGCCGAGGTTGTCCCAGAAACCCGGGTACAGGCGGGCGGGCAGGCCGCTGGACCGGACGGCACGGCGGCAGGACTCGGCGTAGCCAGCCCAGCCGTGGCCCGGCTGCCGCCGCTCGAGCAGCTGGAACAGCCGCAGCGTGCCCGTCGGCCCGTGGCACCAGCCGAAGCACACCGGCACGTCCGGG
>JADGPC010000271.1 GCA_017882645.1 Streptosporangiales bacterium
CCACCCGGGAGGTCATCTTGGTGGCCTCGGCCAGCTCCGACAGGACCGGCCGGCAGATGTCACCGAGCGGCAGCTGGCTGCGGGTGATGTCGCCCAGCCGGATCAGCGCCGTGCCCAGGCAGTACCGAGGGCCAGGCCGCGAGTCGCGCAGCACGCCCGCGGTGGTGAGGGTCCTGGCCAGCGCGAGCGTAGTGCTCTTGGACGCGCCGAGCGCCCTGGCCAGATCGCTGAGCGAGAGGCCGTCCGGCGGGCCCTCGGCGATGATGTTGATCAGCCGCATGGCCCTGGCGACGCTGCGGACCGTGTACCGGTCCTCCGGCGGATCGCTGTCGCCGCCGCCAGCCGACTGGGCAGGTCCCACCAGCAACACACCTCCCGCGTACAAGTGTTCGGGATAGCCGAACGACAATGTATGAAACCGATAACAAACCTTGACATGGCGGGTTATCACGAGTTTTGTTGCCTGCGTGATTCTACATCACGCAACAGCGTTCGGCAGTGCAGAACGCGAGAACCGAAGCGTCGCCCGGGCGACCGCGGCCAGCCAGCGCGTCATGCGCTGGCTGGACAGCGCCGCGCCCGTCGCCGGGCTGGTCCTGACCGGTCCGGCTGCAGTCGCCTGGGCCTGCGGCGGGGTGGCGCCGCCGGTCGACAGGACGGCGGCTACCGATCTCGTCTGGGCCGTCTTCACTTCTCGCGGGGCAGCCCTGATTACCACGAACGTCGAGGCCGATCGGATCAGGTCGGAGTACGACCCGGCCGCGCACGGCTTCGCCGACCTGGCGGAAGTTCCGTGGTACTCCCCCGACGACTTCGTCAGCGCCGCGGTCCGCCTGGCCGGCTGCCCGGCCGCCAGCCTGGCCAGCGACGGCCACCCGGCGTTCGGCCACGACGTGTCGGACGACCTGATCGCGCTCCGGCTGGCACTGTCCGCAGCCGAGGCGGCCGACCTGGCCGAACTCGGCGCCGACGCGGCCCACGCCGTGCAGGCCGGGCTGGCCCAGTGGCAACCGGGCGAGCGGGATCTCGACATCCAGGCTCGCTGTGCGGCCCACCTGGAGGCGGCCGGCGCCGACGCGCCGGTGCTGATCGTGGGCGGTGATGACCGGCTGGAGCGGTACCGGCACCCGATGGCAGCCGGAGCGCCGGTGCGGCGCCTGGTCATGGCCGTGGTCGTCGCCCGGCGCACCGGGCTGTACGTCGCGCTGACCCGGTTCGCGGCGGCCGGCCCCGTCGAGCCCGCGTACGCGGCGCTGCGCCGCCAGGTTCAGGCCGTGGAAGATGCAACCCTCGCCGCCTGCACCGCAGGAACTCCGTACGGAACTGTACTGCAATCGCTAGCAAGCGCATACTCTGCAATTGGGGCAGAAGGCGGATGGATGGGGCATTATCAGGGCGGGCCGATCGGATTCGCTCAGCGTGAGTTCGAGATCGCCCCAGGTCAGACCCGGTCGCGGTGGTACGGCGAGCCGGTCGCGGCTAGCCATGCCCTCGCCTGGAACCCGAGCCTGCCTGGCGGAGCGAAGTCGGAAGACACCTATCTGGTGACCGAGAGCGGCCCGCTCACCCTGGTCACGCACGCGCCTGGCTGGCCCACCGAGATCAGCGACAGCGGGCGCTCGCGTCCCGCAGTACTGGAGGTCGGACCGTGACCGACGTAATCACTGGCCAGCTAGCGACCGGCGTCGCGGCACTCGCCCAGGCAGGACTGACGCCCGAGCCGGCCGGCCAGCCGAGCCAGGCCAGATTCCCCGACGGAGCGCACTACCGGATCGAGATACCGAGCGTCGAGGGGCCGGCGGTGCTGCGGGCCGTGGTCGCCGCGGCCGCCGAGCGCGGCATCACGGTCAACCGGGTCTCCCAGGGCAGCGGCGCGATGATGCTGTCCGGCGCGGAGCTGAGCGAGATGGCCAGGATCGCCGCCGACGCCGGGATCGAGGTGTCGCTGTTCGTCGGCCCGCGCGAGGAATGGGACATCGGCCGCGCGGCCGGCGCGGCCGACGGCCAGGTCTTCGCCGGCCGGCTCCGCGGCACCCGGCAGCTCCGCTATGCGATCGATGACATCTCGCGGGCCGTCGAGCACGGCATCAGGGGCTTCCTCATCGCCGATCCCGGCCTGCTCCAGATCGTCGCCAGGCTCCAGGCCAGCGGCCAGCTGCCTTCGTCCGTCGTCTGGAAGGTCTCGGCGGTGCTGGCGCCGTCCAATCCGCTGAGCTTCCGGCTGCTCGAGCAGCTCGGCGCGTCGACCATCAACGTGCCGTCCGACCTCACGCTGGGCCAGATCGCCGAGATGCGCGCGGTCAGCGGCCTGCCGATCGACCTGTACGTGGAGACACCGGACGCGATGGGCGGCGTCGTGCGCGGGCACGAGGCCGCCGAGCTGATCAGCGTCGCGGCGCCGATGTACACCAAGTTCGGGCTGCGGAACTCGCGGTCGCTGTACCCGTGCGGCGTGCACCTGGTCGACGAGGCCGCGGCGATCGGGCGGGAGAAGGTGCACCGCGCCGCGGTCGCCCTGGAGTGGATCCTCCGCAGCGGGATCAAGCTCACCCAGTCGCAGCCTGGCGCCGTCGGGCTCGGCGTGCCGGAGCCCCGATGACGACCGGCGCCCCGATGACGGCCGGCACCCCGCGATGAGCACGCTGCGCAGCCAGGCCTGGCTGGCCGGCGATGACGAGGTGGCTGTGCTGCACCGGGTCGCGCTGGCCAGTGCGGGCGTGCCGGTTGTCCCGGGCCGGCCGGTAATCGGGATCGCCAACTCGGCCAGCGAGCTCAACCCGTGCAACCTGCCGCTGCGCGACCTGGTCGGCCCGGTGCGGGACGGGATCGAGGCGGCCGGCGGCACCGGCGTCGAGTTTCCGGTCATCTCGCTCGGCGAGGACCTGATGAAGCCGAGCGCGATGCTGTACCGCAACCTGCTGGCCATCGAGATCGAGGAGATGGTCCGCGCCAACCCGCTCGACGGCCTGGTCATCCTGGCCAACTGCGACAAGAGCGTGCCGGGCGCGCTGATGGGCGCGATCAGCGCGAACATCCCCACGGTGCTGGTAACCGGTGGCGCCAGGAGCGTCGTCAGCTTCCGCGGCGCGAAGATCGGCACCGGCACGGCGCTGTGGCGGCTGTGGGACGAGCGCCGGGCCGGCCGGCTCGACGACGCCGGCTGGCGCGAGCTCGAGCAGTGCCTGTCCTGCGGCCGGGGCGCTTGCAACACGATGGGCACCGCGTCGACGATGGCGGTGCTCAGCGAGGTGCTCGGGCTGATGGTGCCCGGGTCGAGCTCGGTGCCGGCCGGCGACCCGCGGTCGGCGGCCGGGGCCCGGCAGGCCGGCGAGCTGATCGTCGGGGTGGTGACCGGCACGGGACGGCGGCCGCAGGACATCCTGACCCAGGGCGCGTTCGCCAATGCGGTGGTCGCGCTGCACGCGATCGGCGGGTCGACCAACGCGGTCATCCACCTGGCCGCGCTGGCCGGGCGGGCGGGCGTGCCGTTCCCGCTCGACGACATCGCCCGGCTCGGGACCAGCGTGCCGGTGCTGGCCGACGTCGAGCCGTCCGGCTCGCAGCTGATGCCGGACTTCGACGCCGGCGGCGGCGTTCCCTCGCTGCTGCGGGAGATCGCCGGCCTGCTCGATCAGGAGGCGATGACGATCGCCGGGCGGAGCATCGGCGAGATCGCCGCCGGGGCGCGGCCGGCCAGCGGGGCGATCAGGCCGGCCGGCAGGCCGCTGCGCGAGGGGGGCGCCTTCGGCGTCGTCCGGGGCACGCTGGCGCCCGACGGCGCGGTGATCAAGACCTCGGCGGCGAGCCAGGACCTGATGCGGCACCGCGGCCGGGCGGTCGTGTTCCGCGGCTACGACGACATGCTCGCCCGGATCGACGACCCAGCCCTGCCGGTCACCCCGGACAGCGTGCTCGTGCTGGCGGGCTGCGGCCCGGTCGGCGTCCCCGGCATGCCGGAGTGGGGCATGATCCCGATCCCGGCGCGGCTGGTCCGGGCCGGAGTGACCGATATGGTCAGGGTCACCGACGCCAGGATGAGCGGCACCAGCTTCGGCACCGTGCTGCTGCACGCCGCCCCCGAGGCGGCCGTCGGCGGCCCGCTCGGCCTGGTCCGCGACGGTGACCTGATCAGCGTCGACGTGCAGGCAGGCACGCTCGACCTGGAGGTCGGCGACGCCGAGCTGGCCACCCGGCGGGCCGCGCTCACCCCGCCGCGGCGCAGGCACCTGCGGGGCTGGCCCGCGCTGTACGCGCAGCACGTCATGCAGGCCCCTGACGGCTGCGACCTTGACTTCCTCCGGGCGCCGACGGCGGCGCACCTGACGTTCATTGAACCCGTGGTTGGGCGCTCATGAGGACACCCAGCAGAACAGAAAGGAGAGAGCCGTGAGGCGTTGGAAAATGGCAGCAGCCGGGGTGGTGGCAGCGCTGCTTGCGGCAGGCTGCAGTAGCAGCGGTGGCGGGAGCGGAGGCACGGCATCCGGTCCGGTCACGATCACGATCGCGGAGAACTACGGCACCGAGCAGAACGCGACGGCGCTGAGGAACCTGGCTGCGGCGTTCCACAAGCTGCACCCGGACATCACCGTGAAGATCCAGCCGCAGAACGGCGACAACTACTTCGCGCTGCTCCAGAAGGACGCGATCTCCAAGAGCGGGCCCGATCTCGCGGTCATGTGGACCGGCCTGTTCACCCTCCAGTACAAGAGCTTCCTGACCAACCTCAAGAGCGAGATCCCGGCCGCCGACCTGGCCCGGGTGGACCCCAACGCCCTCAAGTGGACCTCGGATGGCTTCAACGCCGCCAACGGTCCTTACGTGATCCCGCTGGAGAACCAGTTCTATATCGGCTTCTACAACAAGGCTGACTTCACCCGGGCCGGCGTCGCCTCGGTGCCGACCGACTGGAGCCAGCTCTACGCGGCGTGCGCCAAGCTGAAGAAGGCCGGGTTCACCCCGCTCGTCTACGGCAACGGCGGCCAGCCGATCAGCGCCACGTTCTACCCGTGGTACGACATGAGCTACATGATGATCGGCGCCTACCCGGTCAGCCATTGGCAGGGCCTGTACAGCGGGAACATCCCGTGGACCTCGGCGACGATCAAGTCCCAGCTGAGCAACTGGACCAAGCTGCACAGCTCGGGCTGCACCAACTCCGACGTCGTGACCAACACCAACAACCTGGGTCAGTTCGAGAGCGGCAAGGCCGCGATGATGGTCGACGGCACCTGGGACACCGCCAAGTTCACCAGCGCGCTCGGCAGCAAGGTCGCCGCGTTCGCCCCGCCGTTCTCGGTCGCGCCGATCAAGGGAGTCGTCGACTTCGCGGGCGACGGCATCGCCCAGATGAGCTACTCACCGAACGCGAAGGCGGACGGCGAGTTCCTCACCTTCATGACCACCCCGCAGGCCGCCTCGATCGTCAACGCGGCCGGCCTTATTCCGGCAATCAACGGCACAACGACCAGTAACCCGGTAAACCAGCAGATGCTGGACCTGGTCAGCAAGGGAGGCATGACCGCGTACCCGATGCTCGACAACGTCGTCCAGGGCGATGTCGTGAACACCGGATCGAAGTTCCTGCCGTCCGTGCTGAACGGCACCCAGTCGGTCACCGCGGCACTGCAGGCCATGCAGACCACGCTGAACCAGCTGCCGTCCACTCAGCGCGGCAACACGTTCCCGTAATCCGCAGCAGTGGTCTCCGGCGCTGACGCCGCCGGAGACCACTGCCACGAACCCGGAGTCGACACAGTGAGCCTGACCGAGGCGAAGACCGCGACCGCCATCCGCCCGGCCGTGCGCCGGCGCGGACGGAGCGGCCGGGCGGCGCACTCGCGCCTGTCCAGGCGCCGGCGGCGGGCCGGGATCCTGCTCTCGCTGCCGGCCCTGGCGCTGGTGGTCGCCCTGATCGGCATCCCGGTCGGCCAGGCCGTGTACTACTCGATGACGCAGTGGAACGGCATCACGGCGACCTGGATCGGGCCGAGCGTCTACACCGCCCTGTTCAAGGACCCGATCTTCTGGCGGGTCGTGGAGAACAACGCGCTGCTGCTGCTCGCCGTGCCGTTCGCGATCGGGATTCCGCTGGTCATCGCCGCGCTGCTGAACGAGCACGTGCGCGGCTGGCGGTTCTTCCGGTCGGTCTACTTCCTGCCCACGGCGATCTCGTGGGTCGTGATCGGCATGTTCGCGCAGCGCTTCTTCGCCGCTACCGGCGTGCTGAACAACCTGCTGTCCCATGTCGGCTTCGGCGCCTCGGCCACCGACATGCTGGCCGGCGAGCACAGCGCGCTGGTCGCGCTGGCGATCACGTTCATCTGGTCGATGGTCGGCACCAACACGATCATCTTCCTGACCGGCATGGCCACCCTCGACCCGACGCTGACCGAGGCGGCCAGGGTCGACGGCCTGTCCAGGACGCAGATCTTCTTCCGGGTCACGCTGCCGCTGCTGACCAGGTTCATCCAGTTCTCGTTCGTGATCACGGTGATCAGCGCGTTCTCCGCGCTGTTCAGCCTGATCTTCGTGATGACCAGCGGCGGGCCTGGTTTCGGCACCACGACGCTGGAGTTCTTCATTTACCAGGCCGGCTTCCAGCAGGTCCAGTTCGGCACGGCGGCGCTGTACGGCGTCGTGCTCTTCGTGATCATGGCGATCGCCGGCCTGGTGCAGCTCAGGCTGATCAAGCCGGACGACGGCGGGGGCTGGTAGGCCATGGCGGCGATCAGGCAGTCCGGGCGGAACTCGCGCCTGAACAAGAAGATGGCCATCTGGGCTTTGTTCACCCTGATGGTCATTATCGCGGTCGTGATGCTGTACCCGTTCTGGTACATCATCGACAACGCGTTCCGCAGCGCCGGGCAGTTCGACCGGCAGGCCGGCCACTCGCTGATCGGCTGGAAGGAGCTGTTCGCGAACCTGCCCGTGGCCGCCCAGCTGCTCAACTCCACGCTGGTCTGCGCCGCGTCCATCGCGATCATCCTGATCGTGTCGACGACGGCCGGCTTCGCGTTCGCCAAGCTGCGGTACCGGGGCAGCGGGATGGTGTTCCTGCTCGTCGTGTCCGCGCTGATGGTGCCGCTGCAGTCGATCATCTTCCCGGAGATCGTCAACCTGGGCAACGTCCACCTGACCAGCTCCTACGCGGGAGCGGTCCTGGTCTACGCGGCGCTCGGCACCCCGTTCGCCACGTTCTTGATGGCGACGTACTACCGGGGCATCTCCGACGAGCTGATCGAGGCCGCCGTGATCGACGGGCTCGGCTACGAGCGCACGTTCCTGCAGATCGCGATCCCGCTCTCGCTGCCCGCGATCGCGACCGTCACCGTGCTGCAGTTCATCCAGATCTGGGACGACCTGCTGGTCGCGCTGTTCTTCCTGCCGACGAACCAGCGCACCATCACGGCCGGCCTGGCCACGCTGGCGACCGGGCGGACCACGAGCATCCCGCCGCTGATGGCCGGCTCGCTGATCAGCGCCATCCCGGCCATCGTGGTCTACCTGATCTTCCAGCGGCATCTGGTCAAGGGCCTGACCCTCGGCATGGGAAAGTAAGGAGCGCATCTCGTGGCGCAGATCGAGCTCGAATCGGTCACCAAGGAGTTCCCGGACGGGACGACCGCCGTCAGCTCGCTCGACCTCGCGGTCGGCGACGGCGAGCTGCTCGTGCTCGTGGGGCCGTCGGGCTGCGGCAAGACGACGGCACTGCGGATGGTCGCCGGCCTGGAGGACGTCACCTCGGGGACGATCAGCATCGACGGCAGGCCGGTCAACGACGTCGAGCCGCGACACCGGGACATCGCGATGGTGTTCCAGAGCTACGCGCTCTACCCGCATCTGTCCGTCTACGACAACATGGCGTTCAGCCTGAAATACCGCCGCGCCGCCAAGGCCGAGATCAGGCAGCGGGTCGCCGAGGCCGCGAGGATCCTCGAGCTCGAGCCGTACCTGCAGCGCAAGCCGCGGCAGCTATCCGGCGGCCAGCGGCAGCGGGTCGCGATGGGCCGCGCCATCGTCCGGCAGCCGCGCGCGTTCCTGATGGACGAGCCGCTGTCCAACCTCGACGCCAAGCTGCGGGTTCAGATGCGGGCCGAGATCGCCCAGCTGCAGCGCTCGCTCGGCACGACGACGATCTACGTGACCCACGACCAGACTGAGGCCATGACGCTCGGCACCCGGGTCGCCGTTATCTCGGGCGGGGTGCTCCAGCAGGTCGCCGCGCCGCAGGAGCTGTACCGCAGGCCGGCCAACCTGTTCGTGGCCGGCTTCATCGGCTCGCCGCCGATGAACCTGATCGACGCGAGGCTGGAACGCGGCGGCGCCGCTGGCGACGATGCCGGTCCGGTCGTGGTCTTCGGCCCGCACCGGCTCGCGATACCGCCGGAGGTCGTCGCCGCGCATCCGGCCTTCGAGCGCTACCTCGGCGAGGCGATCGTGCTCGGCATCAGGCCCGAGCACCTGCACGACGCCGCGATCGCCGGCGGGCCGGTGATCAAGCTGCCGGTCAGGCTGCGCGAGGAACTCGGCTCAGAGGTTCAGGTGCACGGCGCGATCGGGACCGCGGCCCATGTCAGCGCCGATGCCGCCGACGACCTCCGCTCGCTGGCGACCATCGTGGCCAGGATGGACCCGCGAACGAAGATCGCCGAGGGCGAGACAGCCGAGATCGCCGTCGACACTGCCGAGTTGCAGTTCTTCGATCCGGCCAGCGGAGACAGCATCCTGGCCTGACGGCCCAAGGAACCGGCGTCCTGACGGCTAGGTTTCGCGGCATCGGAATGACTCGCTAGTCGCGCGGCTGGCGAGCAAGGCGGAAATAGTCGTTCTCCGCTGCCTCAGGCTCGCTGGGCAGCGGACGGCACCCGGCTTGCGGCGCCAAGGCTCCGCTGACCCGTTCAGCCGGGAAACGGGCCAGGAATTCTCTATTGTATTTCCTGTGCCCTGGCATTCGGTCTTTCGTTTATATGCGACATTAAGCCGTTATCGAGATACCAGGATGGCGACGGCAACTCGGCTGTGCCTGATATTTAACAATGGGGGCAGAATGCATTATCGACGGGCTTATCGCATCGTTTCCTGGTCGGGTGCCCTCGTGCTCGCCGCGGCCGTGGCGGCCGGCGCCGGCGGCCCGGCCTCGGCCGCCCGCCAATGGGTGGGCACCGGCTACCCGCGCTCCCTGCGGGCCGGATCCTCGCTGCTGGCCGGCCAGCAGCTGCGCTCGCCGCGCGGCACCTTCCGGCTGGTCATGCAGGCCGACGGAAACCTGGCCGAGTACGACCTCGCCCAGCTGATCTGGTCCACCGGCACAGCGGGCAGCGGAGCCCGCGCGACAATGCAGGCCAACGGGAACCTGGTCGTCGCCGGCAGCGACGGCACGCCGCTATGGCAGTCGGGCACCGGCGGCCGCCAGGGACGGTTTGAGCTCGACCTGCGCCGGGGCGGCAACCTGGTCATCCAGTCCGCGGGCGTGCCGATCTGGTCGCGCCGGTCCAGCTTGTCGGCGGGTTCGCCGGACGACAGCCTGCTCCCCGGTGCCTCGATTACCTCGCCGAACGGCAGTTACCAACTCACCATGCAGGCCGACGGCGACCTGGTCGCGACCGCTCAGGGCAGTCCCCTGTGGTCCACGGCCACGACCGGCGACGGGAACTACGCCCGGCTGCAGACCGACGGCAACTTCGTCGTGTCCACCAGCAAGGGGACCGCGGCGTGGCAGTCGGGAACCGGCGGGCACGCCGGCGGCTTCGTGCTTGACCTGCGCAACAACGGCGGCCTGGTCATCTTCTCGGCCAGCCTCGGCAAGCTGTGGAGCCGCACCTCGGGCACGCCGCTGGTGCTCGGCGCCTGG
>JADGPC010000272.1 GCA_017882645.1 Streptosporangiales bacterium
CTCCCAGAACCAAGCTGTCGGGCTTCACCCCCAATATCGAGGCGATCGTAGCTGAACGACCCGATCTGGTCGTTGTCTCCAACGACGCGGCCACGCTCACCAAACGGCTGGCCGCGTTCAGCATCCCGGTCCTGTCGCTGCCCGCGCCCGCGAACCTCAACGGCGTTTACGCCGAGCTCGCCCAGCTCGGCTCGGCAACCGGTCACGCGCAGCAGGCCAAGTCGGAGATAGCGCTGCTGCGCCGTCAGATCGGCCAGATTATCGCTGCCGTTCCGCACCACGCGAAGCCGCTGACCTACTACTACGAGCTCGACCAGACCTATTACTCGGTGACGTCGGACACGTTCATCGGCAAGCTGCTCGGCCTGCTAGGCATGAAGAGCATCGCCGATACGGCCAAGGGCGCGACCGCGGCAGGTGGCTATCCGCAGCTCTCGGCCGAGTACATCGTGAAGGCGAATCCCGAGTACATCATCCTGGCCGACACGATCTGCTGCCACCAGGATGCTGCGACGGTGGCGAGCCGGCCCGGCTGGAGCGGCATCGCCGCGGTGAAGTCCAAGCACGTGATCTTGCTGAACGACGACATCGCGTCCCGATGGGGCTCGCGGGTCGTCGACCTGCTCCGCACCGTGCTGGCTGGCATCAAGGGCGGACCGTGAGGTCCACCCTGCCCGGTCCGCCCGCGGACGTCGGCGGAGCGGGCCGACCGGCCGAGGCAGCCGAGGCAGCCGAGGCAGCCGAGCTATCCGAGCCAGCCGAGCTATCCGAGCCAGCCGAGGCGGCCGGACAGCCCGCAGCCGGGCGCCGGCGGGGCGGCCGCGCGGTGTTCGTCGCGACCGCGATCATGGTCGTCGCGCTGCTCGCCGGGATATCGATCGGCCCGGCTGCGATGCCGCTGAGTGCCGTCGTCGGATCACTGGCCGCGCACCTGCCGTGGCATCCGGCGGTGGCCGTGCCGTCGATCGACTCGGCCATCATCTGGCAGCTCAGGCTGCCCCGGGTCGTGCTCGGTGCCCTGGTCGGCTCGATGCTGGCGGGCGGCGGTGCCGCCTACCAGGGCGTGTTCCGCAATCCCCTGGCCGACCCTTACCTGCTCGGCGTGGCAGCCGGCGCGGGCCTGGGTGCGACAGCGGTCATCATCAGCGGTGCCAACCCGGCCCTGCTGCCGGCCGCCGCCTTCGGCGGGGCGGCCGGCGCGGTAGCGCTGACCTACTCGCTCGGCGCCGGCGCGGGACGGGCAGGCGAGGATGCCGGTCCGCCCCGCGCCGCGGGCACAGCCTCGATCCTGCTGGCCGGCGTCGCGGTCGCCGCGCTGCTTACCGCAGCGCAGACCTATCTCCAGCAGTCACATGCCCAGACGCTCCAGTCGATCTACTCGTGGATACTCGGCGGCCTGTCGGGCGCGACCTGGAACCAGGTCTGGCTGATCCTTCCTTACGTTCTCGTGTCCGCCGTGACGCTGCTGGCGCACCGGCGGCTGCTCGATGTACTGCGGGTCGGCGAGACCGAGGCAGGAACGCTCGGCGTCAATGTGGCCAGGCTCCGGCTCGTGGTGGTCATCGCCGCGACGCTCGGCGCGGCCGCGGCGGTCTCGGTGAGCGGGCTGATCGGCTTCGTCGGGATCATCGTCCCCCACGCGGTCCGGCTGATGGCCGGGCCGAGCTACCGGGTGGTGCTGCCGGTGTCGATGATCGGCGGGGCCGCGTTCCTGGTGCTGGCCGACGTCGCGGCGAGGACCGTCCAGGCTGACACCGAGGTCCCGATCGGCGTCATCACCGCGGCGGTCGGCGCGCCCTTCTTCCTGTTCGTGCTCCGCTCGCGGCGGCCCAGGGCGGACACGTCATGATCAGCGTGCACGGCCTGCGGGTCAGGTTCGGCGCGACGGTGGCGCTGGACGACGTCAGCATCAGCGTGCCGGCCGGCGGATGGACCGCGCTGATCGGCCCGAACGGAGCGGGCAAGACGACCCTGCTGAGGTCGGTCGCCGGCATGATCCGCCCGGCCGGTGATATCCGGCTCGCGGACCGTCCGGCCGGCGGTCTCAGCCACCGTCAGCGAGCCAGGCTCATCGCCTACGTGCCGCAGCATCCTCAGCTGCCGCCCGAGATGACCGGCCTCGACTATGTCCTGCTCGGCCGCACGCCGCACCTCGGCTACTTCGCCGTGGAGTCGGACGCGGACCGCCGGATCTGCCTGGATCTCCTCGACCGGCTCGAGCTAGCCGACATGGCGGGCCGCCGCCTCGCCACGATGTCAGGCGGCGAGGTGCAGCGGCTCGTCCTGGCCCGTGCCCTGGCCCAGGAGGCGCCGATCGTGCTGCTCGACGAGCCAACGAGCGCGCTGGATCTCGGCCGCCGCGTCGACGCGCTCGAGCTGATCGACGAACTGCGGCGGGAGCGGTCGCTCACGGTCCTGTCGGCGATCCATGACCTGACGCTGGCCGGGCAGTTCGCCGACCGGCTGGTCCTGCTGCGCCGGGGCCGGGTAGCGGCGGATGGTCCGCCGGCCCAGGTGCTAAGGGACGACCTGCTGAGCGAGGCCTTCGGCGCGGGCGTAGGAGTGATCAGGACGGCCGTCGGCGAGCTCGCGGTAATCTCGCACCGCCTGCGCCCTGGCGGGCCAGGCCTGCCCGCCTGATGACCCGGCGGATCGAGCGGGCGAAGGCGCTGCTGCGGCGCGGGGACATGCGGCCGACCGGTAGCCCGGCGGCAGGAAGCAGCCAGTTCCGCTGCTTCTTCTCCCCCCGCGGCACCCGGGCCTAGGGATCGGCCCGGGCGCCAGACTCCTGCCAGGCGAACGCCAGTGGCGAGAGCGCGGCCAGGTCGATGGCGGGCTCGACCGTCGAGTAGGACTGCACGTTGTCGCGGAACACCGCTTTATGCCCGCGGAAATCCGAGTACGGGACCTTCCCAGGCGCGCTGACCGAGCACGGCCGCATGTTGGGCACCGAGCCGACCGCGGCGAAGCTGTTCGGACCCTCGACGACCGCTCCGGCGAGGACCGGCGACGTCCCGTCGTGCGAGCCGACCAGGTTGGTGACCTGGTGCTGCATGCAGTCAGGGAAGACCGTGCCGTCACCGACGATCAGCGACACGCCCCACGCGTTCGTGCCTAGCACGTCGTCGAGCCAGCGCTGACCCCATGCGGAGTAGGCGGGCCTGCCCGCCAGCTGGTCATACTCGCCGGCCATCACCGCGAGCCCGAGACCGTGCGCCGTGGTGTCCCACTGGTCCCAGGCGAACCCGAAGCCGAACGGATCGCCCGCCGCGATGCCCGTGGCCAGGTTGAGCTGGCTATGCAGGTTCGACAGCAGCGTGGCCCTGGTGACAGCCAGGTGCTGGCCGGAGCGGCCGAGCGCCCGGTAGAGCTCGTAGTCCGCCAGCGCGCTGACGTCGTACAGGTTCAGCGTGTCCCGGCCCGATGCCCGGCCCGCGATCCACTGGCTGGCCCAGTGCGCGGCATCGGCCAGGTAGCGCCCCGCCGACCGAACCGGCAGCGCCGCGGGCAGGTCACCAGGCCCGGCCGATCTCAGCGCGAGCGCGAGCTCGGTCGCGCCGAGCATCATGTCGTCGCGCCAGGACGCCTCCGGGTAGAAGTCCCAGGGCAGCACGGTCTGCAGCTTGCCCGCCCAGTGCGTTCCCGCCATCGCGTAGACCGTCTCGGCCGAGCGCAGGCACCGGCCCGCGTAGCGCGGGTCGCTGATGCGGAAGACGCGATAGCAGAGCGCGAAGTCGGCGGCCAGCCGGCCGGCCAGGTTGGGGCTGATCGGCGCGCCGGGCGGTCCGGCGCGGAAGACCGGCGGGTGCCGGATGTACTGGTAGCGCGGGTCGGAGCCGTGGTAGCGGTCATCGGCCTGCGGCAGCCGCCAGATGTCGTGGTCCCCGAAGTAGTAGCTGTTCGCTTCGCCGGTGCCGACCTGCAGGTACAGCGTCCTGGTCCGCTCGTCCCACATCCGCTGCAGGAAATCCAGGCCGAACCGGGCTTCAGCGGTGAAGGTGCCGTGGCCGTTGCCGCTCGTGCCGCCGAGCGTGGCCGGGAACGACGCGATTCCCTGGAGCATCATCGCGACCGTGTAGCTGGTCGTCTCGGTGAACTTCAGGTA
>JADGPC010000273.1 GCA_017882645.1 Streptosporangiales bacterium
CCGCGGTCATGCCCGTCCAGGCCAGGCTTGGCGATGATGACCCGGATGCTGCCCATGACGTCTGCGCCCCTCCGCCGTGACTCTTCCACCGGCAGCGTATCCCCCCGCGTCAACACCCCCGCCCACGCACCGGCGGCCTGGCCGGCTACAGCTTCTCGATCGGGGCGTAACGGAGCAGCAGGTGCTTGATGCCGTACTCGTCGCCGAAGTCGACCTTGGCCTCCGGGTCGTCGCCGCGGCCCTCGACCGACAGCACCCGCCCCAGCCCGTAGCTGTCGTGGTTGACCAGGTCGCCCGACTTGAGCGACGGCACGGACCGGTTGCCCGGCGCATTCACCCCGGCGCGCCGGGCCAGCCGCTCCGAGGCGGGCGTTCTGGACGACGCCGCCGCGGTCGCGTCCCTGCGCCAGTCGACCAGCTCAGCGGGGATCTCGGTCAGGAACCTGGACTGCTGGTGGTAGGCCGGCCTGCCCCACCAGGCCCGCGCGACCGCCCTGGTCAGGTACAGCCGCTGCCGCGCCCTGGTGATCCCGACATAGGCGAGCCTGCGCTCCTCCTCAAGCTCGCGCTCGTCGTTGATGGAACGCTCGTGCGGGAAGACGTGCTCCTCCATGCCGGTGAGGAAGACGACGGGGAACTCCAGCCCCTTGGCGGTGTGCAGGGTCATCAGCGTGACCACGCCGCCGTGATCGGCTCCCTCAGGGATCTCGTCGGCATCGGCGACCAGCGAGACCTGCTCGAGGAAGGCAGCCAGCCCGCCGTCGGGGTTGCGGGCGTCGAATTCCCTGGCCACCGAGATGAGCTCGGTCAGGTTCTCCGCCCGGCCCGCGTCCTGCAGGTCGCTCGAGGCCTCGAGCTCGGCGATGTAGCCGGTCCGGTCGAGCACCGCCTCGGCGATATCCCCGACGGGCGTTCCGGCCTGCTCGGCCTGCCGCAGCTCGGTGATGAGGTCGTTGAAGCCCTCGATCGCCCTGGCCGATCGGGCCGGCAGCCCGGGCACGTCGGCCGGCCTGGCCAGCGCGGCGGCGAAGGTGACCCGGTCCCGTGCGGCGAACCCGGCCACGTACTCCAGGGCGCGGTCGCCGATGCCGCGCCGCGGCACGTTAACCACCCGCCGCAGCGAGATCTCGTCGGCCGGGTTGGCGATCAGCCGCAGGTAGGCCAGCAGGTCCCTGACTTCCCGGCGCTCGTAGAACCGCACGCCGCCGACCACTTTGTACGGCAGCCCGGCCCGGATGAACACTTCCTCGAACACTCGGGACTGGGCGTTGGTCCGGTAGAACACGGCCACGTCGCCGGGGACGGCATCACCGGCGTCGGTGAGCCGGTCGACCTCCTCGGCCACGAACGCGGCCTCGTCGTGCTCGCTGTCCGCCACGTAGCCGACCAGCGGCGGCCCGTCACCGGCGTCCGACCACAGGTTCTTCGGCATCCGGCCGGAGTTGCGGGCGACGACGGCGTTGGCGGCGGCGAGGATGTTCTGGGTCGACCGGTAGTTCTGCTCGAGCAGGATCACCCGCGCGCCGGGGAAGTCGCGCTCGAACTCGGTGATGTTGCGGATCGTCGCGCCGCGGAACGCGTAGATGGACTGGTCCGCGTCGCCGACCACGCAGAGCTCGGCCGGGGGAAGGAAGTCATCGCCGCCCGCCGGCACCGCCTGGCTGCCGCCGACCAGCTCCCTGATCAGCGCGTACTGGGCGTGGTTAGTGTCCTGGTACTCGTCGACGAGCACGTGCCTGAACCGCTGCCGGTACTCGTGGGCCATGTCAGGAAAGGCCTGGAGCAGGTTGACGGTGACCATGATCAGGTCATCGAAGTCCATCGCCCCGGCCGCGACCAGCCGCCGCTGGTACTCCCCGTACGCCTCCGCCAGCGCCTTCTCCCGGTAGCCCGACGCCTGCGCGGCGACGGTCTCGTAGTCGAGCAGCTCGTTCTTCATCGTCGAGACCCGGCCGGCCATCGCCTTCGGCGGGTGGTACTTGGGATCGAGGTCGAGCTCGCGGCAGACCAGCGCCATGAGCCGCTCCGAGTCGGCCTGGTCGTAGATCGTGAACGAGGACGGGTAACCGAACCTGGTCGCCTCCCGGCGCAGGATCCGCACGCAGGCCGAATGGAAGGTGAGCAGCCACATCCCGCGCGACCTGGCGCCGGTCAGCGCCTGAGCCCGCGCGGCCATCTCACCCGCGGCCTTGTTCGTAAAGGTGATGGCGAGGACCTCATACGGCGCGACCTCGCGCTCGGCGACCAGGTACGCGATGCGGTGAGTAAGCACCCGGGTCTTGCCCGAGCCAGCGCCGGCGACGATGAGAAGCGGGCCGCCCTCGTGCAGGACAGCAGCACGCTGCTGCGGGTTCAGCCCTTCGAGCAGAGCGTCAGCGGCCGTCATCGTCACATGTTCACCTTAGGCGCTGGCGCCGACACGAAGGTGCTTCCGCCGCCGGCGGCGCCGGCCACGGGACCCGTCGGCCCGCCGACGGCTGCGGCCCCTCGGATCAGTCGTCGGGGACGAGAGTCGGGGTGGCCTTGGTCAGGGTCTGCTTCTTGAAGAAGGCAGGTGCCACGACCCGCATGATGATGAGGATGATGACGCCGACGATGGCGGCGACGGCGGCGATCACGAACGCGCCGCCGATCTGCCAGTGGATGCCAGGGACGGTCCAGACCGTGTAGTCGTTCTGGGTCGCGACGTCATAATCCAGCCACAGGCTCCAGCCGCCGAGGAAGTACAGCATCAGCGCGCCAGCGACCGGCAAGATGCCCTGCATGAACAGGTTGCGTGTGCTGCTGGTGAGGTTCTTGCGGTAGTACCAGGCACAGGCGAAGCCGGTCAGGCCGTAGTAGAACGCGATGTACAGCCCGATCGCGATCACCGCGTCGCCGATGACGCCGGTCGGGTTAGAGCTGTAGTTCATCGGGATGTAGACGGCGATCGAGACCACGCCCATGACGACCGTGGACACCGTGGGCGTCAGGAACCGCGGGTGGATCTTGGCGAACGAGGACGGCAGCGCCTTGTAGACGGCCATCGACAGCGTCGTCCTGGCCGTCGGCAGGATCGTGGTCTGCGTGGAAGCCGCTGCTGACGACAAGATCATCAGGAACAGCAGCCTGGTCAGGAACGTTCCGAAGCCGGACGTGCCGAAGATCGCGCTGCCCAGCGGGGAGAACACGTCACCGAAGTTGTTCGGGTTGCCGAGCCCGATCCCCTTGGTACCGATTCCGGCGAACGCCATCACGGAAAAAATGGTGATGCTGTAGGTGACCAGCAGGATCAGCGTCGAGAAGATCGCCGCCAGGCCAGGCGTCCTCGTCTTGTCCTTGGTCTCCTCGTTCACGGCGACCGCGGTGTCCCAGCCCCAGTAGATGAAGACCATCAGGATGACGCCGCTCGCGAACGAGCTGAATGAGGTGATATGGAATGGATTGAGCCATGACAGACTCGGCGTCAGGTGGCCCGGTGGCGCGTGCCCCGTGCCGATCTTAACCAGCGCCGTGACGGACAGCACGAGCAGCATGACGAGCTCGATGCTGAGCAGCGCCTTCTGGAAGTTGGCCGAGACCTCGATGCCGATGTAGCAGATCACGGTCATCAAGATGATCCAGATGACTCCGGCCAGCAGGACCCAGCCGCTCGTCGGGTCCTTGCCGATCCCGCTGCTCGGCCCCGAAAACAAGAAGAAGATGTACTGGCCGGCCACCTGCGCGAGGCTCGCCATGACCAGCACGTCCGCGACGATAATTCCCCAGCCGCCGAACCAGCCCGTCTTCGGGCCGAACGCCCTGGTCGCCCACGTGAAGGTGGTGCCGCAGTCTGGGTCGGCCTTGTTCAGCTCGCTGTAGCCGATCGAGGTCAGCAGCATCGGCACGAACGCCAGCACGGCCACGGCGGGCGATTGCAGGGCGACGGCCGCGACGACAAAGGCCAGCGTGGCTGCGAGGCTATAGGCGGGCGCAACTGAAGCGGTAGCGATGATCGTGGTGGAAACCAGGCCAAGTGCTCCTGACTTCAGCCCCTTGTCAACCTGCTGCTCGCCCGGCTGCGCTGTCCGTCCGGTGACGCTCATTCCCGGCCCCTCCTGATGGTTTCCGCCCGAGCCTCGTGTGGCACGCTGAGGCTGCAAGGCAACAAGGATGTTCCCACTACCGGCTGATACGACTCATAGGGATCGCCAAGATGCGGATACTGCTTGTCGGAGCCGGCGGAGTCGGCACCGCGTTCGCGCGGATCGCCGCCCGGCGCCAGTTCGCCGACGTGATCGCCGCCGACTACGACCTGGCCCGGGCGGAGCGCGCCGCAGCGGCCAGCGATCGTTTCAGCGCGGTCAGGATCGACGCGCGCGACAGTGACGCCGTCTCGCGCCTGCTTGCCGAGCATTCGTGCGACGTGCTGATGAATGCGGCTGACCCGAGGTTCGTCATGCCGCTCTATAACGCCGCGCTGCGGTCCGAAGTTCATTATCTGGACATGGCTATGTCGCTGTCTCACCCGCACCAGGATGCTCCATACAGCAAGACTGGCGTCAAACTGGGTGACGATCAATTCGCCATGGCGAATGAGTGGGAAAAATGCGGCAAGCTTGCCCTTGTCGGCATCGGGGTCGAACCGGGCCTATCGGATATCTTCGCGCGGCACGCGGCCGATGAGCTGTTCAGCGAGATCGACCAGATCGGCGTGCGTGACGGCGCGAATCTCGCCGTCCAAGGCTATGACTTCGCCCCCACGTTCTCGATCTGGACCACGATCGAGGAGTGCCTGAACCCGCCGGTGATCTGGGAGGCGGACCGCGGCTGGTACACCACGCCGCCGTTCAGCGAGCCAGAGACCTTCAGCTTCCCGGCCGGCATCGGCCCGGTGGAGTGCGTGAACGTCGAGCACGAGGAAGTGCTGCTGATCCCGCGCTGGGTCAGCGCCCGGCGGGTCACGTTCAAGTACGGCCTCGGCGACGAGTTCATCGACGTCCTGAAGACGCTGCACAAGCTGGGGCTGGACTCGACGGTCCCGGTCAGTGCCGGCGGCCTCCAGGTCTCGCCCCGTGACGTCGTCGCCGCCTGCCTGCCGGACCCGGCCGGACTGGGCGCCAAGATGACCGGCCTGACCTGCGCGGGAACCTGGGTGACCGGGACCGGCAAGGATGGCGCGCCGCGCGAGGTGTACCTGTACCACGTGGTGGACAACGCCTGGTCGATGGCGGAGTACGGATCTCAGGCCGTCGTCTGGCAGACCGCGGTCAACCCCGTCGTGGCCCTCGAGCTGATCGACTCGGGCGCGTGGTCGGGCGTCGGCGTGCTCGGGCCCGAGGCGCTGCCCGCCGAGCCGTTTCTGGACCTGCTGACCGACTACGGCTCGCCCTGGGCTAGCGACGAGCGCACGCCCTCCCGCTGACCTCCCCCGCTGAGAAGAGAAACGGAGAAACACTCAATGAAAGAGCTGCGAAATTTTGTCGGTGGCCAGTGGACACAGGCAGCCAGCGGCCGACGGGCCGAGCTGATCAATCCGTCGACCGGCGACGCGTTCGCCACGGCACCGGTCTCCGATGCCGCCGATGTCGACGCGGCCTTCAAGGCGGCCTCGACCGGGTTCGAGAGCTGGCGGGACGCCACGCCGTCGGAGCGCAGCCTGGCCCTGCTGCGAATCGCTGACCAGCTCGAGGCCCGCGCGGACGAGTTCGTGGCAGCCGAGTCGGAGAACACCGGCAAGCCGATCGCGCTGACCGCGTCGGAGGAAATCCCGCCGATGGTCGACCAGATCAGGTTCTTCGCTGGCGCGGCGCGGATGCTTGAAGGCAGGTCGGCCGGCGAGTACATGTCCGGCTTCACCTCGATGATCAGGCGCGAGCCGATCGGCGTCTGCGCCCAGGTCACGCCCTGGAACTACCCGATGATGATGGCGGTATGGAAGTGGGCGCCCGCGATCGCCGCGGGCAACGCGGTGGTGCTGAAGCCGTCGGACACCACTCCGGTCAGCACGCTGATGATGGCCGAGCTGATGAGCGATTTCCTGCCCGCTGGCGTGATGAACGTTATCTGCGGCGACCGGGACACCGGGCGCGCGCTCGTTTCGCACCCGACGCCGCAGATGGTCTCGATCACCGGCAGCGTCCGGGCCGGCAAGGAAGTCGCCGCGGCGGCCGCCGAGCAGCTCAAGCGCGTGCACCTGGAACTCGGCGGCAAGGCCCCGGTCGTGGTGTTCGACGATGCCGACCCGGCCAAGGCCGCCGAGGCCATCGCGATCGCCGGCTACTTCAACGCCGGCCAGGACTGCACCGCGGCGACCAGGGTGCTGGCCGGCCCTGGCGTGCACGACGAGTTCGTCGAGGCGCTGGTCGAGCAGGCTAAGAGCCAGGTCACCGGCGGCCCGGACAACACCGACGCCGCCTTCGGGCCGCTGAACAACGCGAACCAGCTCCAGCGGGTGTCCGGGTTCATCAGCCGGCTGCCCGACCACGCCCGAGTGCTGGCCGGCGGCCAGCGGTCGGGGTCGCGCGGCTACTTCTACGAGGCGAGCGTGGTCAGCGGCCTGCGGCAGACCGACGAGATCGTCCAGAACGAGGTCTTCGGGCCGGTCATCACCGTGCAGCGGTTCACCGACGAGGACGAGGCCGTGGCCTGGGCGAACGGCACGGAGTACGGCCTGGCCTCCTCGGTCTGGACGTCCGACCACGGGCGGGCGATGCGGATGGCGCGGCGGCTGGACTTCGGCTGCGTGTGGATCAACACCCACATCCCGCTGGTCGCCGAGATGCCGCACGGCGGCTTCAAGAGCTCGGGCTACGGCAAGGACCTGTCGATGTACGGCTTCGAGGACTACACCCGCATAAAGCACGTAATGTCCGCCCTCGACTAACCCCCCGCCTCCGCCCCGCTCCCGCCTCCCGCGCCAGCCCCGGCGGTACGATCGACTATGTGCGCGATGAAGCTGAGGTAGCCAGGATCCTGGTCGTTGCCGCTCACCCCGACGACGTCGACTTCGGCCTGGCGGGAACGGTCGCGACGTGGACCGACGCTGGCATCGAGGTCGTCTACTGCATCGTCACCAACGGCGACGCCGGCGGCAGCGATCCCTCGGTCAGCCGGGCCGACATGGTGGTCCTGCGCCAGGCCGAGCAGATCGCGGCCGCCAAGTGCGTCGGCGTCTCCGACGTCCGCTTCCTCGGCTACCCGGACGGGCGGGTCGAGACCTCGCTTGACCTGCGCCGGGAGATCGCCCGGGTGATCAGGCAGGTCAGGCCGGACCGGGTCGCCCTCCAGTCGCCCGAGCGCAACTACGCCCGCATCCCGGCCAGCCATCCCGACCACCGCGCCGCCGGCTCCGCCGCGCTCGACGCGGTGTACCCGGACGCGCGCAACCCGTTCGCCTTTCCTGAGCTCGCCGAAGCGGGGCTGGCGGCCTGGATCGTGCCGGAGGTCTGGATCTCGGCCAGCCCGGAGCCGACGCACTACGTCGACGTCACCGACACCTTCGACCGCAAGGTCGCGGCCCTTCGCGCGCACGAGAGCCAGACCGCGCACATGGATGATCTCGCCGAGATGCTGCGCGGCTGGCTGAGCCGGAACGCACAGCTCGGCGGCCTCGCCGACGGCCGGCTCGCTGAAGCGTTCCAGGTCATCAGCATCCCCTGAGCTAGCCGGCGTGACGGCAAACGCCGCCGGGCGCCGCGGTGAATAAGCGGTAACGCATTCCTAGCTGCATTTCCGCGCCCTCAGCAGGCACCACCTTCCTTGACCTGAACGAAAGGCATCTAGTCAGTGACTCGTGCCTGGCTATTGCCTGAGCTGCTGATTCTCCGTCCGTGCGCGGGGAGACCGCAGCAGCGATTAAGCAGCCCCGGGCGCATGGCCTGACCTGCCGCTTCATGAGCGTGATGGGCCTTGTTCGCCAAGAAATCACATAGTCGCCCGTTTTAGTTCCCTTGTCGCAAAGCGGCCCGGTCGCGAAGCTATGGCCGTCGGCCAACCGGCCGGAGAAATGCGCGCTTTCGATCTACGACAACGTAGCCAGCGGCCTGAAGCTGGCCGGCATCAAGGTCGCTGACAAGGATGACCTGGTCGAGACCAGCCTGCGCCGGGCCGGGCTCTGGAACGAGGTCAGCAGCCGGCTCGGTGCTCCCGGCGGCGGGCTCTCCGGCGGCCAGCAGCAGCGCCTCTGCATCGCCAGGGCGCTGGCGGTGCGGCCCGACGTGCTGCTGATGGACGAGCCGTGCTCGGCTCTCGACCCCACGTCGACCAGGCGGATCGAGGACACCATCGCCGAGCTGCGCGACCAGGTGACGATCGTGATCGTCACGCACAACATGCAGCAGGCCGCCCGGGTCTCGCAGAAGTGCGCGTTCTTCCTCGCCACGGACAGGACACCAGGGCACATCATCGAGGCTGGCCCGACGGAGCAGTTGTTCAACGCACCGGCCGATCCCCGGACCGCCGACTACGTGCACGGCCGGTTCGGCTAGCGCGCGCGGGCTTTCGGGCCCGTTATCCGGGGAATGGGGACTGGTGCACCGCGCCCGGCGGCTCTAAGTTTGGCATCAGGCGCATCAGCCGTCCCCGGAGGAGCCCGCGCATGACCCAGATCAACGTCAC
>JADGPC010000274.1 GCA_017882645.1 Streptosporangiales bacterium
CGAACCTCGTCACCGCCGTCGCCGGCTACGTCTCGAACGAACAGGAGACGGTACCGCGGGGAGCGGGCGCCGTGCCGCAGATCAGCCTGCAGCTCAAGATCCCGGCCGGGCAGTACTTTCCCGTGCTGTCCCAGCTGCGGAACCTGCAGGGACAGGGTGCCAGGGAGATCTCCTTCAGCCAGCACGCGGTGGACGTCACCCAGCAGGTAGCCGACGTCGGCAGCCGGGTCACGTCGGCGCAGGCGGCAATCAGCCAGCTGCGGGCCCTGCTCAAGCGAGCCGGGTCGGTCGGCGCACTGCTCTCGGTCCAGGACGAGATCAACAGCCAGGAGGCCGCGCTCGAGGCCCTGCTCGCCCAGCAGCGCTCGCTGGCCCACGAGACCAGCTACGCGACCGTGACTGTGACGCTTATCGGTCACCACGAGAAAGTTGTTCATCATGCCAAGCACAAGAAGAGCTCGCCCGGATTCACCGCCGGCCTGAGTGCCGGCTGGCACGGGCTGGTCCTGATCGTGGGCTGGGCGGCGACCGCGCTCGGGTCGCTGCTGCCGTTCCTCATCCCGGCCGCGCTGATCGGCGGGATCATCTTCGAGATCCGGCGCAGGCTCGGGCGGCGGAAGACGCCGCCCGCCGCCGACCCGCCCGCGGCGGTCACGCCGTAGCGGCTACCTGGCCGGTCCGGCGGGAACGGAATGCACCAGGTCGGTCAGCCGGGCGAGCATGTCGGGGTCGGTGTCCGGCAGCACGCCGTGGCCCAGGTTGAAGATATGGCTCTCGGCCATCCGGCCCTTGTTGAGCACGGCCCTGGCCCGCTCCTCGATGACCGGCCACGGTGCCAGCAGGACCGCCGGGTCCAGGTTGCCCTGCAGCGCCTTGCCTGGCGCCACCCGGTGCACGGCGTCGTCGAGCGGCACCCGCCAGTCGACGCCGACGACGTCGGCGCCCGCCTCGCCCAGGAGCCCGAGCAGCTCGCCGGTGCCGACGCCGAAGTGGATGCTCGGCACCCCGGTGGCGGCGAGCGCGGCGAAGATCCGCCTGCTGTACGGCAGCACGCTGCGCCGGTAGTCCTCGGGGCTGACGATGCCGGCCCAGGAGTCGAAGAGCTGCACGGCCGAGGCTCCCGCCTCGACCTGCACGGTCAGGAAGGAGATCGTGATGTCGGCCAGCCTGCCGAGCAGCGCGCGCCACAGCTCGGGGTTGCCGTACATCAGCGACCTGGTCCGGTCGAAGGTCTTCGACGGACCGCCGTCCACCAGGTAGCAGGCGAGGGTGAACGGGCCGCCGGCGAAGCCGATCAGCGGGGTCCCGCCGAGCTCGGCGGTGAGCAGCTCGATGGCCCGGCTGACGAAAGCGACGTCTCCCGGCTCCAGGTCGCGCAGCCTGGCCAGGTCACCGTCGTCGCTGACGGGCTTGTCGATGACCGGCCCGACGCCCGGCCGGATGTCGATGTCCAGGCCGACCGCCCGCAGCGGCACCACGATGTCGCTGAACAGGATCGCCGCGTCGACGCCGTACCTGCGCACGGGCTGCAGCGTGATCTCGGTGATCAGGTCGGGATTGGAGCAAGCGTCCAGCATCGCTGTTCCCGCCCTGGTCGCCCGGTACTCGGGCAGCGACCGGCCGGCCTGCCGCATGTACCACACCGGCGCGTAGGAGACCGGCTGCCGGCGGCAGGCCCTGATGAATGCTGAGTCGGCGGTCTGCGTGTCCACTCCTGGGATCGTCTCACAGCCCGGTGCACCGGCGTGACGACTCCCTCGGCCGGCCCCGGCCCGCGTCGCCGCCGCTTTGGCGCCGAAACGCCCAGATGACACGCCGCTGAAGATCCACGGCATGTGGCCAGGTACGTGCCAGCATCGATGAGGGCCAGGCGACGAAAGGAGCAGCAGATGATCGATGACTTCCGTGATTGTCCCGGCTGTGGCTCCCAGCGCGAGTTCATCCAGCTCCATCCCGGGCCGGGCCGCTGCCCGGATAGCCCCGACGGGCGGTGCCCTGAGTCGTGCTGCAGCGCATGCGGCACGGCCCTGCTCGAGGGGCCGCAGCCCGGCCGCAGCGGGCCGATCGCCGCATCGCAGCGCCCCGCCGCCGGACAGCTCGACCGCGTGGCGTGAGGATGCCGTGCCGCCGTCCCGCGCGCTGAGGCCCGCCGAGGTGCCCGCCGACCGGCACCCTGGGGCCGACCCGGCGTTCCGTGCGGCGGTAGCCGAGCTCGAGGCGGCGGCGGCCGATCAGCGCCAGCGGCGGCCGGAGATCAGCTTCGACGGCGAGCCCCCGCCCCGGCGGCTGGCCCCGCAGGCCGCCGCCGTCGCGGCGACGGTCGAGGTGGCCGGGAACGAGATCGGATGGGGCCGGTTTGTCCTGCTCTACGACCCCGCCGGACAGGACGGCTGGGCCGGGCCGTTCCGCGTCATCGGTTACGTGCGAGCGGAGCTTGAACCGGAGATCGCTGCCGATCCGCTGGTCGGGCAGGTGGGCTGGAGCTGGCTGACCGAGGCGCTCGAGGCCAGGTCGGCCGGGTACGCGGCGCCGAGCGGAACGGTGACCCGGGTCGTCACCGAGGGGTTCGGGACCAAGCAGGAAGAGCCGGTCGCGACCGAGTTCGAGATGCGGGCATCCTGGTCACCGACGACGGCCGGCGACGACGACTTCGAGCTCGGCCGGCACCTCGCGGCGTGGGCGGACACGCTGTGCGTGGCCTCGGGACTGCCTCCGCTGCCCGCTGGCGTGGCGCAGCTGCGGCCGCCTCAGTCCCGGCCGCCGCGGGTGAGGCGCCAGCCGTGAGCGTGCCGCTTCTCGAGCCCCGCGAAGGGCTTCCGCCGCTTGTCGTCACGGCCGAGGAACTCGCGGAGGCGACGCAGCGGCTCCGGTCAGGAACCGGGCCGGTCGCCGTCGACGCCGAGCGGGCCTCCGGCTTCCGGTACGGGCACCGGGCGTTCCTCGTCCAGCTCCGCCGGCTGGAGGCCGGCACCGTGCTCGTCGACCCGGTCGCCTGCCCGGACCTATCCGGTATCGACGAGGCCCTGGCCGGCACCGAGGCCGTGCTGCACGCGGCCAACCAGGATCTGCCGTGCCTGGCCGACCTCGGTTTCCGGCCGCAGCGGATCTTCGATACCGAGCTGGCCGGCCGGCTGCTCGGCTACCCGAGGGTGGGCCTGGGAACGCTGGTCGAGGAGGTACTCGGCCTGACGCTGGAGAAGACGCACTCGGCGGCCGACTGGTCGACCAGGCCGCTCCCAGCCGAATGGCTCCGCTACGCGGCCCTGGACGTGGAGGTGCTGGTCGAGCTGCGGGACGCGCTAGCCGAGCAGCTCGCGGAGCAGGACAAGACCGGCTGGGCCGAGCAGGAGTTCGCCGCGATCCTGGCCGCCAGGCCCCCTCCGCTGCGTCCCGATCCCTGGCGCCGGACGTCAGGCATCCACCGGGTGCGCAGCAGGCGCAACCTGGCCATCGTCCGCGAGCTGTGGCTGGAGCGGGACGAGATCGCCCAGCGCCGTGACATCTCGCCGACGCGGATCCTTCCCGACGCGGCGATCGTCGAGGCGGCCAGGGCGGCACCGGCCAGCCTGGCCGAGCTCGTCAAGCTGCCCGGTTTCACCGGACGTGGTGCGCGCCGGTACGGGCCGGACTGGCTGCGGGCGGTGCGGCGGGCCAAGTCGCTGCCGGACTCAGCGCTGCCCGAGTCGTCAGCACCGCCGGGCGACGGGCCGCCGCCCGCGCACCGGTGGGCCGAGCGCGACCCGGTGGCGGCGAAGCGGCTGGCCGCGGCGAGGGCGGCGGTGGCCGCCCTCGCCGACGCCGGTCACCTGCCGGCGGAGAACCTGCTCGCCCCCGACGCGGTCCGCCGGCTGTCCTGGCAGCCGCCCGAGCCGCTCGGCCAGGAAGCCGTCGCGGCCGAGCTCGAGCGCTACGGCGCGAGGCCGTGGCAGATCGAGATCACGGCCCTGCCGATCGCGATGGCGCTGATCAGGCTGATCGAGAAGGGCGAGACCCCGGAGACCCCGGAGACCCCGGAGACCCCGGAGCCCCCGGAGCCCTCGCCGTCCGGCTAGGCGCTCTTTCGCAGCCGCCGCAGATCGCAGGGCCGCACCGACCCAGGCCTGGGCACCCCCGCGCACGGGAGCGCCACGCTGACCGGCGGGTAGTCAGGGAAGACGTTCATCAGGACCTCGCAGTCGCAGCAGCAGCCGCGCCGCCCGAGCTGGGTCAGCAGGCCCCCGGCCCGGGTCGCCCGGACGTCCCGCCAGCGGATCGTCCAGCGGTACGTGCCGTCGCAGCCGAACTCCGTGATCATCCGCAGCAGGAAGCAGCGCAGGCACTCGTCGCGGCCGGGCGCGGTTAACCGCTCGGCGAGGTCGGCGATCTCGCGCTCCACCGCTCGTGACATCTCGTCGGCCATCATCGGTCTCCTTTTCTGAGGGGAGATTTGCCCTAGCCGACTTCTATCGCGAGGCTCCGACAGTCCGGCGAGTGCCGGCCGCCCGGCCTACGTGACCGGGTCGTGCCGCTCCTGCGACACGAGGACGCCGCCGGCCGACTGCAGGACCCAGAACTCGGCCTTGCCCAGCGGCTCCGCCCGCGGGGGCCGCGCTCCGAGCGCGCCGAAGGCCGCCTCGATCAGCCCGGGCAGGTTCTCCCGGTGCGCGCAGATCAGCGTCGGTTCTCCCGATGTCGCCAGGCTCGCTGCCATCCCGGCACCTTGCTCGGCCAGGGACGCTGGCCTGTCGCTCGCGGATCTCGGGCCGGTCCGGGCGCCGGCCGTCAGCAGATCGCCGTCCGATACCGGCTCGCCCATGATCGTCAGCGCGGGCTCAACCTGGACCGGGACCCCGATCGCGGCCGCGTAAGGCTGGACGGTCGCGACGCAGCGCTCCGCCGCTGAGCTGATCACCTGGCATTTCCCGTAGCAGGCCAGCAGGCCGGCCAGGATGTTCGCCTCGGCTACTCCGCGCGCGTCGAGCGGCCTGGCCAGGTCCGCCGCCCGCTCCCCCGCCTCCGCGCGGTCCCGCGCCCAGTCCGACTTGCGCCCGGCCGCCGCGTGCCGCAGCAGCACCAGCGGCGCGGTCATGACCGGGCCGGAGCTGAACTCGTCGAGCACCGCCACGTCCCGCTCGTAAGACAGCCGGTCCCGCGCCTGCGCCGCGGGCAGCCACCGCACCTCGTCCACCTCGTGGTTGGGGACGAAGCCGTCGGACCCAGCGCATCGCGCCGCCCAGTAGCTGACCCGCTTGACGCCCCCGGCGCTCTGGTAAACCGATGGCGTGAGCCAGCGCCCGAGCACGACGCGCAGCCCGGTCTCCTCCCTGACCTCGCGGACTGCGGTCGTGAGCACATGCTCGTCACGCTCGCATTTGCCCTTGGGCAAGGACCAGTCGTCATACCGCGGCCGGTGCACGAGCACGATGTCCTGGCCTGCCTGGCCGGGACGCCAGACCACGGCTCCCGCGGCCCGGATGAGATCGGAACCCACGGTGTCAGCCATGCCGAGCCGGAGGACTCCCTTGCAACTGCCTCTTGCGCGCCTTCACATCGGCCTCAGCGGGCCGGTTCTTCCTGAACCTGATCAGGTGCTCTTGCAGGTCGATCAGCGGCACGCCCGTCTCGTCCAGGTGGTGCCTGGTCCAGCTGCCGTCCGGGCTGAGCCACCAGGACGAGACGCTCGGATCCATGGCCAGGTCGATCAGGCTGCGAAGCTCTGCCTTTTGCGCCGGGTCGGTCACCCGGATAAGCAGCTCGACCCGGCGGTCGAGGTTGCGGTGCATCAGGTCGGCACTGCCCATCCAGACTTCGTCGGAGCTGTCCGGGCCGCCCGCGCCGAACGCGTAGATCCTGGAGTGCTCGAGGAAGCGGCCGACGATGCTGCGGACCCTGATCGTCTCGGACAACCCGGGCACGCCAGGACGCAGCGAGCAGATGCCGCGAACCCACAGGTCGATCGGGACACCGGCGATCGATGCCTGGTACAGCGCGTCGATGATCGCCTCGTCGATGATGGCGTTGCACTTCATCTGGATCCGGGCCGGCCGGCCCTCCCGCAGCAGCCGCACCTGCTCGTCGATCTGCTCGATCAGGCCGGAGCGCAGCCCGGCGGGCGCCACCAGCAGCCGGTGATAGTCGGCTCGGCGGCTGTACCCGGTGAGATGGTTGAACAGGTCAGTGATGTCCTCGCCGACCTGCGGGTCGGCGGTCAGCAGCCCGTAGTCTTCATACAGCCTGGCAGTCTTCGGGTGATAGTTGCCCGTGCCGATATGGCAGAACCGGCGCAGCGACCCGTCCGACTCCTCCCGGACGACCAGCACCATCTTGCAGTGGGTCTTGAGTCCGACGAAGCCGTAGACGACGTGGCAGCCCGCTTCCTCCAGCTTGCGCGCCCACGCGATATTCGCTTCCTCGTCCCCTCTGGCCTTGATCTCCACCACGACGACGACCTGCTTGCCGGCCTCGGCCGCGTCGATCAGCGCGTCGACGATCTCCGAGTCGCCGCTCGTGCGGTACAGCGTGTGCTTGATCGCCAGCACCCGCGGATCGGCGGCCGCCGAGACCACCAGGCGCTGCACGCTCGCCGTGAACGAGTCATAGGGCAGATGCACGAGCACGTCTCGCTCGGAGAGCGTCCGGAAGACGCTCCTGTCCTGCGGGAGGGCGCCCTCGGACGGGACGAACGCCGGGTATTTCAGCTGCCGCAGGTCGAGATCGGCGATCGCGGAGAGACCGGACAGGTCGAGCGGACCCGGCAGCCGGTAGACGGCCCGGTGGTCGACATCAAGCTCGGTGACCAGCTTCTCGAGCACCTCGTTCGAGATCGACTCCTCGACCTCCAGCCGGACGGCCGGCTCGAACCGGCGTCGCATCAGCTCCCGCTCGAGCGACTGGAGCAGGTTCTCCGTGACGTCCTCGTCAATCTCGAGGTCACGGATCCTGGTCACCCGGAAGGCATGGTGCTCGATCACCTCGAGCCCGGCGAAGAGCTCGTTCAGGTGGGCCGCGATCACGTCCTCCAGCGGGACGAACCTGCTCGGCGAGGCGGTCAGGAATCGCGGGAGCAGCGGCGGCACCTTGACCCTGGCGAAGAGGGTCAGGCCGGACCGCGGATCCGCGACCATCACCGCCAGGCTGAGCGAGAGCCCGGAGATGAACGGGAACGGGTGCGCGGGGTCGACGGCGAGCGGCGTGAGCACCGGGTAGATCCGCTCCTTGAACAGCTGCTGCAGCCTGGCCTGCTCCTCGGGCAGCAATTCCTTCCAGCGCAGGATCTCGATGCCCGCGTCAGCGAGCGCAGGCAGCAGCCGGTCGCTGAAGCAGTGCGCGTGCCGGTCGGCCAGGTCACGGGCCATGTCCAGGGTGTGCTCGAGAATCTGATCAGGAGCCTTGCCGCTGACGCTCTCGACCGGCAGGCCGGTTGCCATCCGCCGGATCCGGCCGGCCACCCGGACCATGAAGAACTCGTCGAGGGCGCTGGCGAAGATGGACTCGAACCTGATCCGCTCGAGCAGCGGCACGTTCGGGTCCTCCGCGAGCTCGAGAACCCGCTGCGCAAACCGCAGCCAGCTCTCCTCCCGGTCCAGGTAGCGGCCACCAGGCAGGTCCGGCAGCTCGCCGACCAGGCTGAGCCGGGCCTCGGCTTCGGTGATGTCCTGCCCGACGCCTGCGAGCACCGCCGCGGCCCGTTCCATGCTGTCCCGGCCAGCACCGTCGAGCAGCTCGGCATCGAAATCCACCGGTTCAAGTCCGGCCGATTCCAGCCCGCCCGAGTCCAGGTCAGCGGAATCCGTCCCGGCCCGGTCAAGGCGGGCAGGGTCAAGGCGGGCAGGGTCAAGGCGGGCAGGGTTGCGACGAACAGGGTCAAGGCGAGCAGGGTTGCGGCGGGCAGGGTCAAGGCGGGCAGGGTTGCGGCGAGCAGGGTCGAGGCGAGAAGGGTCGGGCCCGCTGGGTGCCTGCTCCGCTTCCGCCCGCCCGGCCGAGTCGCGCGCGCGCTCCGCGGCGCGCTGCCGTGCCCGGCTGGCTGCCCTCCGGTGATTCGCGGCCCGCTTGGCGTCCGCCGCCGCCTCGTGCTCGGCTCGCTCCCTCGCGGTCAGCTTGCCCGCCGCGGGCTTGCCGGCCGCGGGCTTGCCGGCCGCCGGTTTGCCGGCCGCCGCCTTGCCGGCCGCGGGCTTGCCGGCCGCCGGTTTCTGGCCGGCCGGGCCGGCGGACGACATGCGCGTGTTTTTCCGGCCGCTGCGTGCTGGCGTGCCCTGCCCAGAATCCATGTTTCTATACTCCCCTAGCCGATACTGATCCAATACCCCGGCTTCGCGGCCATCATGAAACATCACCCGGATCGGAGCTCCGCATGCGTTACGGAACATCCCTGACCGAGCCGCAGAGCCCGCAGGCGCTCAGCGTGCTCCGCGACCAGCTCAAGATGGCCGTCGACGACGGATTCTCGTCGGCCTGGATGGCCAACATCTTCGGCCTCGACGCGCTGACCGCCCTGGCCGTGGCCGGGCACGGCATCCACGGGATCGAGATCGGCACCGCAGTGGTGCCGACTTACCCGCGGCACCCCGCGGTGCTCGCCCAGCAGGCGCTCACGACCGCGCTGGCACTCGGCTCGCGGCTCGCGCTGGGCATCGGCCTGTCGCACAAGATCGTCATCGAGGACATGTACGGCTACAGCTTCGACGCGCCCGCCACGCATATGAGCGAGTACCTGTCGATTCTGCTGCCGCTGGTCAACGGCGAGGCAGTGGCGTTCGAGGGCAAGACCATGCGCGCCGGATTCGCCCTGTCGGTCCCGCGGACCGGGGACGTCCCCGTCCTCCTCGCTGCGCTCGGGCCGCAGATGCTGAAGCTGGCCGGCCAGCGCACGGCCGGAACAATCTTGTGGATGACCGGTCCGGCCACCGTCCGCGACTACATCGTCCCGACCATTGCCGCGGCGGCGCAGCAGGCGGGCCGGCCCGCCCCGCGCGTCGTCTGCATCCTGCCCGTCTGCGTCACCGACGATCCCGACGGCGCTCGCGCCAGGGCCGCTAAGGTGTTCGAGATCTACGGCCAGCTGCCGTCGTACCGGGCCATGCTCGACCGCGAGGGCGCACAGGGCCCGGCTGACGTCGCGATCGTCGGCGACGAGGACACCGTCGCCAGTCAGATCACCGCGCTCGCGGACTGCGGAGTCACCGACTTCGTGGCCGGCGAGTTCGCCAGCGGCCACGAGCGATTGCGGACTCGCGCGCTGCTCAGGACCCTGATCACCGGCTAGCTTGCCGCCCGTTCGGGCGAATCGGGGCGGGCTGTCAGAAGGCCCCGGTACGCTGCCGGGCATGGTGGTGACCGATGCTCAGGTAGACAGCCTCAAGGAAGACATCCGCGTCATCGGCGATACCGTGTCCGAACTCGTGACCCGGGTCGCCGCCCACGACCGCCGGTTCGACCAGGTCGACCGCCGGCTGGACGGAATCGACGGCCGGCTCGACGGAATCGACGGCCGGCTCGACGGAATCGACGGCCGGCTCGGCGCTATGGACGGCCGGCTCGGCGCTATGGATGGCCGGCTGGACGGAATCGACGGCCGGCTCGGCGGAATCGACGGTCGGCTCGGCGCTATGGACGGCACGCTGCAAGAGATCCTGGCGCTCGTTCGAGGACCTCAGCCCGGCAGCCGAAGCTTCTAGGCCGCGCCCGCCGGGTCCCGGGCAAATCGGACCGCGTCCACTCGCTCAGGGTTCAGCCGGCTGCGACGCGGATCGTGATCCGCGGCGACGCGTGGGGTCGCAGCCAGCGCAGGATCTTCAGCAGCTCGTGCAGTGGCAGCGAGACGCAGCCCGCGGTCGCTGAGCCGGTTCCGACGTGCAGGAAGATCGCGCTGCCCAGGCCCGGGACGCGGCTGACGTTGTACCGGATGACGGCCGCGTATTCGTAGGCAGGCTGCTGATCCATCGGCTCGGGGTAGCGGCCCGGATTGTGGTGGCGCCGGTCGACCCACTCGTTGTAGCGCGGGCTCGCCGGGTCGTCATCCCACACGTCATAGGAGTGCGCGCGCCGGTAGGGAAACGCGACGCCAGGATCGGGCCGGACACCGAAGAAGAAGCCGAGCGCATAGGTTCCGGCCGGAGTCCGGCCATCCCCCTCGCGCTTGGCGCCCGGCCGGGCGATCCCGTTGTAGCCGACCCGGGCGCGCCACGGGCCGAAGACCCGCACCCAGCGGCCCCGGGCCCGGCGGTAGGCGATCAGGCTCGCATAGGTCGACGTGTGCGAGGTCGCGGTCACGGCTAGCCACTGCCCGGCACCTGCGGGCCCGCGAGCAGCCCTCGTCCCGATCGCGGCCCTGGCCGGCGCGGCCACGCCGACCACCGACAGGACGACCAGCAGCAGCACTACCACCACCGGCGTGACGCTCGCCTGCCGCTCCTCGACCCGGCGTATCAGCACCTGTCACACCATAGTGGCATGACACCGGCGACCCGGGTCATCGGCTCAGCTCACAGCAACTCGGCGAGCCGGCTGGCGACGATGGAGGCAGCGCCCGGATCCACCGGCCGGTAGGCCACCGACCTGCCGATGTCGGCCGCGATAGCCGAGGCGATCACCTCGGGGGTGGCGGTCTCGTAATCCATCCTGCGTCCGGCGCCGTACCTAGCCAGCCGGTGCGGAACATGGAACATCTGCTCGAAGTGATGGCCGAGCGGGAAATACAGGAACGGCCGGCTCGCGGCGACCAGTTCCATTGTGGTGGCCAGCCCGCCCTGGACGACAGCAAGGTCACATGCCGCCAGATGACGGCAGAGGTCATGCACATAACCGTGGACCTCGACTCCGTCGTGCGCGGGGAGCGACCGCGGATCGATCCGCGGCCCGGCCGCGACGACCATGCGAAATCCCGGGACGCGGTGGCGGGCCGCCGGGTAGGACTCGATGACCCGTCGAAGCAGCTGAGTCCCTACGCCGGACCCGCCCACGGTCACGACGCACACCTGCTCGCCAGGCTGGTAGCCGAGCTCAGCCCGGAGCGCCGCCCGGTCAGCCAGCACCTCGGGGCCGAACCCGGTGATGTAGTCGCCCGAGAAGTCGTAATGGGTCCGCGTCCAGGCTCTGATGGCCGGCAGGCCGGGACCGAAGTGGTCAGGAACGATGTCGCCGGGCGCCCCCACGAAGATGGCGCGATCCCTGACCCGTGGATAGCGGGCGATGTGCTCGATCATCTCGGCGTTGTAGTCGGCGGTCAGCGCCTGCTCGGGCGAGCCGCCGTCGGGAACGGGCAGCCAGCCTACGAAGTCGGTCAGCCATGCATACGCGGCCCGTTTCCGCTCCGGGTTCTCGTGCAGGTAATAGTCGAGTTCCCAGGCTTCGTCGCCGACCCACAGGTCGTAATGCTCCTCGTCGACCAGGTCACTGAACACCATGAAGTTGGCCAGCAGGATCTCGTCCATCCGCCGCCAGGCCTGGAAACAGTGCAGGTCATGGCCGGCGCATTCCTGCTCGAAGTGACCGGACTCGCTGGCCAGCGCCGCGGATGCGGGGTGGATCCGCTCGCCCTGCGCGCTCAGGAACTCCGTGACCGGGTGCTGGGCCAGCCAGTCGATCTCGATGTCCGGCTGCAGTTGCCGGAGTTCGGCCGCGATGGCCAGATCCCGCCGAGCGTGCCCCAGCCCGATAGGGGATGAAATGTACAGAACGCGTTTCCGGCGGCTGCGGCCCCGGCTCCAGCGCCTCGCCTCGGCCTGATCGGCACCGTCCAGCGAGTCGAGGAACTCGCGAATAAGCAGGTTGACCTTGACCGGGTCGCGGACGTGCGGTGAGTGGCCCGAGCCGACCAGCTCGACGAGTCTCGCCCGATCGCCGATAGCGGCCGCCAGGGCAGGACCCGCGCCGGGCCCGACGATGGCGTCCGCGGTTCCCTGGATCACCAGGCAGGGACAGCGGACGGCGGCGAGCTCGGCCGCGATGCTCGCGCTGGCCTCGAGAACGGCTCCCCTCCTGGTGTCCGCCAGCGTGGCCGGCGTGGTCTGCAAGCCCCAGCTGACCGCATCCTCGATCGGCTTAGTCGAGTGCGGCTCGGAGAACACCTGCGCGAAGAAGAACTCGAGGAATCCGCGGTAGTCACGCTCCCAGTAGCGGGCGTTGTCCTTGGCCCAGCCTTCCTCGCTGTCCAGTTGCTCGTCGAATCGCTTCAGGTAGAGCCGCCGCTCCGGGGCCGCCGGCGCGAGCGGCGTCGTCGGGCAGATGAAGACCTGGCCGGTGACGCGGTCCGGGCTGGCCGCGCCGAGATGAAGCGCGTAGGACGCCCCGCGCGACAGCGAGACAACAGCCGCCCGGTCCGTGCCGGTGGCATCCAGAACGGCCAGCGCGTCCGCAGCGAACTCGCCGGACAGGTAGCTGCCGGGCCCCTCGGGCCGACCGGAGAGCCCGTTGCCCCGGCCGTCATACGTGATCACGCGGTAGTGGCGGGAGAGAAACGGCACCTGCATCTTCCAGGTCCGGGAGTGGATCACCGACCAGGTCGGCATCAGCAGGACCGATGGCCGGCCATCGGCACCGAACACCTCGTAGTGAACCGTGACGCCCTCGCGCTCGATGAAGCCGTCGCTGTCAGGCAGGCGTGCGCGCATCGCCGTCCTCCCCGGCCTGGCCCCGTGATCAGGGCGCCACGCCACCATCAACGTATCGCCCGCCCGGGCGGCTGGTCGGGTCCGGGAACGGCACTGACGGCTGCCGTGCCCGGACCAGTGCCCGCAGGAACCAGCTACGGCCGCGCCTCGAAGACCAGATTGAACGGCGTCTCGCTGACCCGCCGGAACCGGCTCAGGCCGGCCGTCGTGACCACGTCGCGGATCCTGGACTCGCCGGCCTGTGCGCCGAGCGCCAGCCCGACATCCTGCGACAGCGAGGCGGGCGTGCACAGCAGGGTCGAGAAACCGTAGTAGGCCCGCCCGACCGGGTTGAGGTTGTCCTCCACCCGGTCGCCGGCCGCGGGCTCGACAATCAGCCAGGTGCCGTCGGGCGCGAGGGACTCGCGGACATGCCGGGCCGCGCCCACCGGGTCGCCCATGTCATGCAGGCAGTCGAACATGGTGACCAGGTCGTAGCCGCTGCCGGCATATGACGACGACGGCGCGACCTCGAAGCTCACCCGGTCAGCGACCCCGGCCTGGGCTGCTCTCTCCCGGGCGGTCGTGATCGAGCCCTCGTGGTAATCGGAACCGACGAAGGTCGAGGCGGGGAAGGCCTGCGCCATCAGGATGGTCGAGGCGCCGTGCCCGCAGCCCACGTCGGCGACCCTCGCGCCCTGCTGCAGCTTGGCGACGACGCCGTCGAGCGCGGGCAGCCAGGCCGACACCAGGCTGGCGTTGTAGCTGGGCCGGAAGAACCGCTCGCACCCCTCGAACACATCGCTGCCGTGGTCGTGCCAGCCGATTCCGGTTCCCGTCCTGGCCGCTTCCGTGATTCTCGGGGAATCGGCCAGCGAGCCGAGCGCGATCTGGAAGAAACCAGGCAGGTACGCCGGGCTTGACTCGTCGGTCAGCGCGATGGCGTGCTCGGCCGACAGGGTGTAGCGGCTGCTGTCCGGGTCGTAGTCGATGTAGCCGCCGGCGGCCTGCGCGTTCAGCCACTCACGCACGTATCGCTCGGCGGTGCTGGTCCGCTCGGCCAGCTCGGCCGACGTCAGCGGGCCGGCGCCCGCCATCGCGCGGTACAGCCCCAGCCTGTCACCCATCACGACGAGAGCGGTGTTGAGTGTCGCGCCGACCTCGTCGACGGCCCTGAACACGAACCCCATCAGCTTGTCGGTGTCGATGGCTGTCGGCTCCTGCGTCGCAGTCATGATGTCCTCCGGGTTGGGATGGATTCCTTTCCGCGAACGTAGGCCGGCGGCGGCTCGCATCGCTTCGGGTCGGCCCCCTAGTCGGAGCGGCGCAGAAGCGGCTTCGCACTAGGGACTCGTACACTTCCAGGCATGTTGCTCGGCCGAGATCGGGAGCAGCTGGCGCTCGTCCGGCTGCTGCAGGATGCTCGCGACGGTCAGAGCGGGGTCCTGGCCATGGTCGGCGAACCGGGCATCGGCAAGTCCGCGCTGCTCGCCTACGCCACGGACCAGGCGGCCGGCATGAAAGTGCTGCGGGCGCGCGGAGTGCAGTCGGAAGCTCACATACCGTTCGCAGGCCTGTTCGAGCTGCTGCGGCCGGCCATCCCGTGGATCGGCCAGATTCCCGGACCGCAGGCCGAGGCGCTCGGCGGCGCGCTCGCGCTGCGGCCGGCCGGCACGCAGGACCGGTTCGCCGTCGGCGCCGCAACGCTCAGCTTGCTCGCCAGCTACGCCGACGACGCGCCCGTCGCGGTGCTGATCGACGACGCGCACTGGCTGGACGGCTCGAGCGCCGATGCCCTGCTCTTCGCGTTCCGCCGGCTCCTGGCCGACCCCGTCGCGGTCGTCCTGACCATCCGCGAGGGCGAGGCATCGCTGCTTGACGGGTCCGATCTGGCCACCATCCGGCTTGGCGGCCTGGACCTGGCCTGTGCGGCCGAGCTGCTGAGCCGCCAGGCGGGCGGCCCGCTTGACCAGGACCTCGGAGACCGGCTGCACCGGGAGACCGGCGGGAATCCGCTCGCGCTCCTCGAGCTCGGCGCCGAGCGCCACCGTCTGGCCGGCCTGCCACCCGATGCGCCGATCGCTATCGGGAGCAGCGTCGCCGGCGTCTACCTGCAGCGGTTCGGATCACTACCGCCGCGCACGCGGGAGGTGCTCGTGCTGGCCGCGGCGATCGATGGCGGCGAGGTGTCGGTGCTGGACAGGGCCGCCTCGAAGCTCGGCCTCGACCTGTCTGACCTCGTTCCCGCCGAGGCCGCTGGGCTCATCAAGGTGCAGGATTCCGCGGTCGAATTCCGCCACCCGCTGGCCAGGTCGGCCATCTACAGCGCGGCCGGCGCGGATCGCCGGCGAGCGGTGCACCGGGCGCTGGCCGACTCCTTCCCCGACGCCGACCCCGACCGCCGCGCCTGGCACCTCGCGCTGGCCTCGTTCGGCCCCGATGACGCCGCGTCGTCCGCGCTCGAGCAGGCCGGCCAGCGAGCCCGCCAGCGCAGCGCCTACGAGGTCTCGTCCCAGGCGTTCGAGCGCGCCGCACAGCTCGCACCGCAGGATGCCCGGCAGGGCGAGCTGTACTACGACGCGGCCGACGCGGCCTGGCTGGGCGGGCTGACAAGCCGAGCTGCTGTCCTTCTTGACGAGGCAGCACGGCACGCAGCGGACGCGGAGCTGGCGATCTCGATCGAGCATCTGCGTGGTCACATCGCGACCCGGCGAGGGCCGATCAGCCAGGCGCAGCAGATCCTGCTGGCCGCCGCCGAGAACGCCGCGACGATCGACCCTGACCAGGCCGTCGTGATGCTCGCCGAAGCGGTGAACGCATCCTTCTACGCGGGCGATGCCGTGACGATGCGGCTTGCCGCGAGGCGGGCCAGGGAGCTGGCGCCCGCCGGGGCAACCGGGCGCACCGCGTTCTTCGCACTGATCGCTCAGGGGATGGCCCTGACCTTCTCCGGTGATGGTGAGCCAGGCGCGGCCGCGATCCGCGCGGCGGTCGACGTGCTTGAGCGCTCCGACGAGTTCCGCGACGATCCGCGGCTGCTCGCCTGGGCCGCCATGGGACCATTGTGGCTGCGAGAGGCGAACAGCGGGCGAGTGCTGGCCGACCGCGCGCTCGCTGTCGCGCGGGAGTCATCCGCGGTCGGCGTCCTGCCGTTCGTGCTGGCCCACGTGGCACTCGAGCAAGCGGCGACTGATCGGTGGGCCGAAGCACAGGCCGGGTTTTACGAGGCGATCGGAATCGCCAGGGAGACCGGCCAGCAGACCGAGCTTGCCGCGCTGCTAGCCCGGCTCGCCTGGCTCGAGGCCAGGCTGGGCAGGTCCGATCGGAGCAGGCTGCACGCAGCCGAGGCCCTCAGCCTGTCCAGGGAACTCGGCCTTGGCATCTGCGAGGCCTGGGCCATCGCCGCGCTCGGCGACCTGGAGCTGGCCCTCAGCCAGCCCGATGCCGCCGCTGACCAGTTCGAGCAGCTGCAAGCCGTGCTCCGCGCCCGCGGAATCGGCGATGTCGATTTGTCCCCGGCACCTGAGCTCGTCGATACATACCTGCGGCTCGGACGCGGTGACGAGGCGGGCGCTGCGGCAGCGGAGTTCGAGCGCGACGCTCGCGCCAAGGCCCAGCCGTGGGCGCTAGCCAGGTCGGCCCGGTGCCGTGGGCTGCTGGCGGCGGCGGACGACTCCGATCACCATTTCGAGACCGCCCTCACCCTGCATGCTCAGACCGGCGATGCCTTCGAGACCGGGCGGACACGCC
>JADGPC010000275.1 GCA_017882645.1 Streptosporangiales bacterium
CGCTGCTGATCGTGCACGGCGTCAGCGGGGTCGGCTGGGACGAGTTCGCCACGATCAGGCTGACCGGCGCGGCCCGCGGATCAGGGGAAGCCGGCCAGCACGTGCGGCACGGCCTGGTGCTTGAGGCCGACGGCGACCTGGCCGTGGTGCAGGTGCTCGAGGGCACCGCGGGCATGGACCCGTCGGCCACGGCCGTCGAGTTCTCCGGCAGCCCGCTGCGGATCCCGGTGGGGACGCAGTGGCTCGGCCGGGTCTGCAACGGCCGCGGCGAGCCGAGAGACGGCGGGCCGCCGATCACCGGCGGGGTGACCGTGCCGGTGACCGGGTTCCCGATCAACCCGGCGGCCAGGCAGCCTCCGGCTGAGCCCGTGCTGACCGGAGTCTCGGTCATCGACGAGCTGATGACCCTGGTCCGGGGTCAGAAGCTGCCGATCTTCTCAGTCGCCGGGCTGCCGCACCTGGAGCTGGCCGGCCAGGTCGCGGCGCAGGCCTCGGCGGGCGGTGAGCCGTTCAGCGTAGTGTTCGCCGCGATGGGGCTGACCCACGAGGATGCGGCCGCGATCAGGGCGACGCTGGAGGAGCGGTCGGCGGCCGGCGAGCTGGTGCTGCTGCTCAACCTGGCCGACGAACCGGTGATCGAGCGGGTGCTCACGCCGCGGCTGGCGCTCACAGTCGCCGAGCATCTTGCGTTCGAAATAGGACGGCATGTCCTGGTCGTGATGGCCGACATGACGAGCTACTGCGAGGCGCTCCGCGAGGTATCGGCGGCCAGGGGCGAGCTGCCGGCCCGCCGCGCCTACCCGGGGTATCTCTACAGCGACCTGGCATCCCTGTACGAGAGGTGCGGCCGGATCACCGGGCGGCCGGGATCGCTGACGCTGGTGCCGGTGCTGACGATGCCCGCGGGGGACATCACCCACCCGGTGCCCGACCTGACGGGATACATCACCGAAGGGCAGATCGTGCTCTCGGCCGACCTGCATGCCCGCGGCATCTACCCGCCGGTCGACGCGCTGTCATCGCTGTCCAGGCTGATGCGGCACGGCGCGGGTCCCGGGCGGACCAGGGACGACCACCTGGACGTCGCCGCCCAGACGCTCGCGGCGCTAGCCGCCGCCCGGCGGGCGCGCGAGCTCGCCGAGCTGATCGGGACGGCCGCGCTGAGCGAGTCCGACCGGCGCTATCAGGACCTCGAGCGGGCGTTCGAGACCCGGCTGATGAGCCAGGGCAGCACCCAGGCCCGCAGCCTGGACGAGACGCTCGGGCTGGCCTGGCAGGTGCTCGGCGAGCTGCCGCGCCGCGACCTGACCATGCTGTCGGCCAGGGCGCTCGACGAGTACTACCCGGGCGGGGCTGGCGGCCGTGGAGACGCGCCGTGACCGGGCTGCGGCTCGCTGTGCCGCCGGGCCGGGCCGGCCGGCTCTGGCTCGACCGGCGGCTGGGAGCGGCCCGGCGGGGCGCTAACCTGCTCGACCGCAAGCTGCGGATCCTGCAGGCCGAGCTGGGAGGTCTGCGCGAGGACGCGGCGCGGACGGAGCGGGAGTGGCACGAGCGGAGCGCGGCAGCCGAGCGGGCGCTGCTGATCGCGGCGGTGCTTGGCGGGCAGCGGGCCGCGCGGCTGGCCACCGGGTCCGGTCATGCCGACGTGCGGATCGGCTACGCGGTCACGATCGGCGTGCGCCACCCGGCCCGCGGCAGCTGCGCACCGCCAGCCGGGCCCGACCCGTGGGCCGGGCAGCCGCTGGAGCAGGCCCGGCTGGCGCACCGCGAAGCGCTCGCCGCGGCGGTCAGTCATGCGGTGGCCGCGGAAGCGGTCCGTGTCATCGAGGCGGAGACCACGGCAACCAGGTACCGGCTCCGGGCGATCAGGGACCGGCTGATCCCGAGCCTGGAGCAGGCGCGCGCGGAGGTCGCGCTGGCGATCGACGAGCTGGAGCGGGCCGACGGCGCCCGGCTGCGGCGGGCCGCCGGGCGCCGCGGCGCCGCAGGTCGGGACCTTAGGCCCTAGACGGATGATCCCCGAGTGTGGTGTTATCAAAGTGACGAGAGGGACTCAGGGAAAGGGTGCGAGGGATGCGGGCCAGCAGCCCGTACACCACGCAAGCCGCATTCGCGGGAAACGCGAGGAGCCCCTCTCGCCGAACGCTTCGGCCCGCGGCACGCCGCTGGCCGGCTACGGAGTCGGGGGACTCTGGCTGGACGCCCGGGGACCTCGCGGGAGATTCGGGGGGACTCGCGCGAGGATCCCCGGGCAATTTTGCGTCCGGGCTACGCTGGACGATATGTACGTGCCTGCGCACTTCGCCGCCGATGACCTGGACCAGATCGCCGCCTTCGTCGAGCGGGCCGGCTCGGCCGACCTGGTGACCTTCGACGGCACGCAGCCGGTCTCGACCTTGCTGCCGGTGATCTGGGACCGGTCACCGGGGGAGTACGGGCGGCTGCTCGGCCATATCGCGCTGACCAATCCGCAGTGGAACACCGCCGCGGCCGGCGTTCCCGCGCTGGCGATCGTGCACGGGCCGCAGGCCTACATCTCGCCGTCCTGGTACCAGAGCACTGCAGACCACGGCCGGACGGTGCCGACCTGGAACTACACGACTGTCCATTACACCGGGCCCGTCACGTTCCACCGCGACGCTGACTGGCTTCGCGATGTGGTGACGCGGCTCACCGAGCGTTATGAGGCGGGCCGGGCGGGCCGCTGGTGGGTCGACGACGCCCCTCCGCAGTTCATCGACGGCCAGCTGCGGGCGATCGTCGGCATAGAGCTAACCGTGCAGCGGATCGAGGCCAAGGACAAGCTGTCCCAGAACCGGCCGCCGCAGGACCGGGCCGGCGTGATCGCCGCGCTGCGATCCGAGCCCGGTGACGGCGCCCGCGCCATCGCCGACCTGATGTCCGCCCGGGAGGCCACCGGCGGCTGAGCCCGCCCCGCCTCCGGCGGCTGAGCAGCTCAGCCCGCCTGCGCGTCGCTGTCCAGGGTGACGAGCGGCGGTGCCGAGGGCGACAGCGGCGGGACGGCGTTGGCTCGCGCCACCGCTGCGTAGAAGCGGGCGCTGGACTTGGCGATCCGGCGCTGCGTTCCGAAGTCGACGAAGACGATCCCGAAGCGCTTCTGGTAACCCCAGCCCCACTCGAAGTTGTCCAGCAGCGACCAGACGAAGTAGCCGGCCAGGTTGGCGCCGTCGTCGATGGCGCGGGCGGCGGCCC